>NZ_JAEQCT010000016.1:0-246499 GCF_020738205.1 Microcoleus sp. PH2017_24_DOB_U_A | reverse complement strand
AATTTTCTGGTGGCATGGGCTTCTAGCCCGTGCAAAAAACAGGCAAGATGCCTGTTCCACAATCAGTAAATTTTCTGGTGGCATGGGCTTCTAGCCCGTGCAAGAAAAACTTATTGATAATACTAGAATATCCTAGAACTAATGTAAATAATTATCTCCCACTCTCTAAAAAATGAAAAAACATCCCATCGTTGGTATCACAACTTACTGTCGCAGTCAAGCAGGCGAATATTGCCTCAACGGAGCATATATTGATGCAGTGCAGGCAGCAGGTGGTATTCCAATTTTACTGCCTCCCAATCAATTAGATCCGGCTAGTATTTTTGATGCCGTAGATGGTTTGATTTTTTCAGGTGGTGGAGATATCAATCCAGAACTTTATGGCGGTTTTGTCGATCGCACGGTTTACTCGGTTAACGCAGAACGCGACAATTTTGAGTTAAGCTTAGCTAAGCTAGCTTTGAGGGCTGACATACCCGTGTTGGGGATTTGTCGCGGAATGCAAGTCCTGAATGTAGCCAGCGGGGGGAATTTGGTCGTGCACGTACCGGATGCTTACGGAGAGGAGGTGAATCACCGACAAGAAAACCCGATTCGTGCGATCGAGCATATCATTAAAATAGACCCCGACAGCCGGCTAGCAAAAATCATGGGAACTACCTCTACAAACGTCGTTTCCTGGCACCATCAAGCCGTACAAACAATGATTCCCGGCTGGCAAATTGTAGCACGAGCACCCGACGGTTTAATAGAAGCAATCGAATACAAATATCACCCTTGGATGGTAGCAGTTCAGTGGCATCCAGAAATGTCGCCAAAAAGTCTCCCAAACTGCGAACTTTTTCGGGCTTTTGTCGAAGCAGCAGCTTCCAAGTTTATGAATTATACTAAATCTGCATGAAAATTTTCAGCCATTATTTGCATTTTTTTCGCACTCTCGCTTAGTGACTTCGTGGCGGTAGCGAAACATATCAGTTAACCGTATTTCTACCCACCAACCTAACAGCAAATCGACAATCGGGCCGCCCGGTATCGAAAATGCGATCGCATCCGTCAATCGGGTCTGACCATTTTCTGTAGTAAACTCGTGTCGGTGAGTCCAACGTGCCATCGGCCCCTCAGTTTGTTCGTCAACAAACAAGCGATATTGTTCGCATTCAGTATGAGTCGCCACCCATTTTACTGGAATCGGCCCCAATAACAGCCGAAATTCTGACACAGCCCCCACATCGAGTCCCCCTTCGCGGCGGATGATTTTCACCGGTTGCCAAGGCGGAGTCAACAGTTGCAGAATATCCGGCCTTTCGTAAAAGTTCCAGACTGTTTCAACGGTGGCGTTTATCAGCGACGAGTATCTAAAATTGGGCATTGTAAGAAGAAGGAAGAAGGAAGTTCGGCAGCGGATGTAACGGATGTAACGGATGTAACGGATAGAATTCCCGATTACCCATCATTGATTACCGATTACCCATCAGTTCTGCCGTCATTAGGAAGAAGGAAGAAGATATATATACAGTAAGTTTTTTAGCTATCCATACTTGACGTTGAATTAGCAGGTGGATTTACTGAGCGTTGGGTTAGACTCAGGGCGAACGCATCTAAACTTTATGTTAACACAATCTAGTATATTGGAGAAGAATTATTGACTACATACAAAACATTTAATTAGAGTTTATATATAACTACTCAATAACCGCTGGTGATTTTCGAGAATCTGAACGATAGCCAACGATTTTAGGTGGTTCCAGCCTTCCTATTCACTGATTTACCAGCGGTTTTTGTATTTTTTCAGCGGTTTTTGAGCAGTTACCACTCGGTTTTCAACTGACGGTGACTGTTAAGCAGACAAATTCCTGAAGCTATCGATCGCAAATAAAGTCGATCGCCTACAATCATGTATTCGGGTGTGTCGCCACAAAAAATCCTTAGCCAAACATCAAAAATCGAGCGGTGTCGCCACAAAAAATCCTTAGCCAAACATCAAAAATCGAGCGGGCGACGCACCTGTCCACTCGTGCGATCGCAAATAAAGTCGATCGCCTACAATCAAACTAACCCCCTAGAGCCTGAAATTAGGAGAAACTGTCAAATGCTAGATGCTGCGTTATTGGGAGGACTTTTCACAGTCGTGTGGCAAGCCATATTGGGGACTCAAGTTAATGATGCAGCAAAGCACCTTTGTTTGACCGGAATCAAAAAAGTATCACGAAACGGGAAAATAGTCAATCACGATTTAGAAAAAGCGCTGAAACGTTCTTTCTTGAAAGCTCAACAACAAATCGCCTCAGAATGTCATAAAGAATTGGTTGAGCCATCTCGCAGGGCTTCTAAAGGAATCGTTATTTACTTACCTCAACACCGTCCAGATTTAGAATGGCTCGATAAGAAGATTAAGCAGTTAAAATCTGAATTGGAAAAAGTCGATAAAGAAACAGTCCCGTCTGGGATTCCGATTGAGGGTTTAGATGAAATAGAATTGCTGCTGACTGCGACAGATGAGTTAAAGCAGAATCGGGTAGCAGAAGTCAACCAAAAACTGCTGGAACTTGCCCTGGAAAATTGCGATGTCGCACCCTACAAGACAAAATTAGAGCAAGAATTGTTTGCCTTAGTATCTGCATACTTTGCTCAGGAAATCAAGGAAAATGACAAGGTTTTTCAGATTTTTACCGGGCAGAGTTTAACGCGGATTGATAGCAGAACCCAAGAGATGTATGCTTGGCTTGAGGAGATTGTGGAAAAGAGCCGGATTGTTTACCAACCGATTGACTGGCGGGATATTTGTCAGCAGATATTAGACGAGAAAGAACAGCAGCGACTCAGTAGCAATCAGCTAACTTTTGGCAACCATCAAATTGATGATGTTTATGTACCGCTGGGATTGGTGGAACGGCACAAAGTGACTCAGCAGCGCGAGAATCTTGGGGCTGAAAAAGGTTCAGATTTGTACCGGGAAAAAGAAGTTACTCAAACATTTGAACATAGCGAGTTTCTCGAACAAGTGATCCAGCAAGGAATTAGCCCGAAAAGCAATGGGAAGCGATTAGGAATTATTGGGGAACCGGGGGCGGGGAAAACAACGCTGTTGCGGCAGATTGCGAATTGGGTAGCGACGGGCATTTCGGAGGCTATGGTAATTTGGGTATCCTTGGCGGATTTGCAGGGGAAGGAATTAGAAACCTATTTATTTGATAATTGGTTGGTGGCGGCAATTAAGAGAATTGGGAAGGCTGAGGCGACGGCGGATATTAAGGATGATTTTTTAGCACAGTTTAATGCCGATCGCGTTTGGTTGGTGTTGGATGGGGCGGATGAGATGGCGGTGGGTGATGGGAATCCTTTGGCGGAAATTGAGCGGCAAATTAGGACGGGTGGCTGTATTCAAAGGGCGCGGATTGTGCTAAGTTGTCGGCAGAATGTCTGGGATGCGATCGGCTCTGCGTTGGATAGTTTTGATACTTATCGCACTCTGGAGTTTTCCTATCCCGAACAGGTGGAAATGTTTATTGATAAGTGGTTTGGAACCCCCCTTAACCCCCAGTTTGGAACCCCCCCTAACCCCCCCTTGGTAAGGGGGGAGACAAGAGAAGAAGGGGACTCTCTTACTCCCGGTTTCTCAACGCAGGCGACAGGAGAAGGCGACACTCTAACTCCCCCCTTCTTAAGGGGGGCTGGGGGGGCTCTTCCCCTTTCTTTCCCAGCCCAAAATACAGAAGAAACTCTAACTCCCTCCTTAGCAAGGGGGGCTGGGGGGGTGCTTTCTCAACAGCTACGCGAAGCATTAGCAGCATCAGGAAAAGAGCGAATTCGAGATTTAGTAAAAAATCCCCTGAGATGTTCGTTATTGTGTGGCACTTGGCAATCCTTGGATGGGGATTTGCCAGATACTAAGGCTAAGCTTTATCAGCGGTTTGTGACTACTTTATATCAGTGGAAAAAACCGCAATTGAATTGGATTCAGCAGCAGGATTTGAATGCGGCTTTGGGGAAATTGGCACTTTCAGGGATGTTAAATGAAACGTCGCGGTTTCAGTTGCGAGAAAGTGTGGGATATCGGGTGATGGGTGCATCGCAGTTTGAGTTAGCTTGTCGTTTGGGTTGGCTGAATTTAGTGGCGAGGGATGGGGAGACGCTGGAAGGGATTTATGCTTTTTACCATCCGACGTTTCAGGAATATTTTGCGGCGTTGGCGGTTGAGGATTGGCACTTTTTCTTGAATCATATTCCCCCAGAGGGCGGGCACGGGGGCACCGCCCCTACTGGGGTGTACCGGATTTTTGAGAAGCAGTGGAAGGAGGTTATTTTGTTGTGGTTGGGGCGTGAGGAGGTAGGGAAGGAGAAGAAGGAAGGGTTTATTAATAGGTTGGTTGAGTTTGAGGATGGGTGTGGTGATTTTTATAATTATCGTGCGTATTTTCTAGCGGCTGCGGGGATTGCTGAGTTTAAGGATTGTAGTTTTGCTGATGAGATTGTGTCGCAGGTTATTAAGTGGGGATTTGGTTATTTTAATGAGGAGAAGAAAGAGTGGCAAACATATTCTGATCCAATTGCAGAGGGTTCAAGGGACATACTGAAAGAGACGGATCGGGGGCAATGCGCGATTTACCATTTAGTGGAGTTAATGTGTACTTCTCAGATTGATAAAGATACCCAGATAGAAGTAGTAAAAGAGTTAGCAGAAATAGGTGGATCGAACCCAGTTGCTATGTCCGGTTTAGTGGAGTTGATTGGTACTTCTGAGGATGATAATACCTGGAGGAGTGCCATAAATAGCTTAGGAAAAATCGACAAAGATAACTCAGTTGCGATCTCAGCTTTAGTCGATTTAATCGGTACTTTTCAGGATAAAAATACCCAGAGGAGAGCGGCCGTAAGCTTAGGGAAAATATGCAAAGATAACGTAGTTGCGATCGCCACTTTAGTCGATTTAATCAGAAATTCAAATGATAACATTGCCCGGTGGCAAGCGGCAGATATCTTAGGGGAAATTATCAAAGGTAAACACTTCGTCCTCGCACTCTCAGGTTTGAAAGATTGTCTAAATTCCGAAGTCTACGAAAACGATTTTAATCGCTATAAAGATCGCTACCCAATTATCTGGGCCTGTGCCCAAAATATGACTTACCCAGAATTTTATCAAGCATGGCACACCCAACCCACCAATTCCCCAACACCCGATCGCAACCACCGACAAAATACAGATATCCCCACACTCCTCAAACAACTCCAATCCACCGATAAAACCTTCCCCGTTCCCCTCAACATTCGCGCGTTAGAAGGCGAAACAGATATAAGCGCGATCGCCCAAGAGCTCTGTACCCAACTATATCAAACAATCTTCCCCGCAGATACAGACATCCCCGCCATTCGCAACGCCCCCGAATTCAAGCGATTAATTCCCCAACTCAAAAATCGGCTGCAAAAACAGCACATCGCCTTAATTTTGCACTCCTGTCCCTGCGAAGATGCGCTTTCGTCTTTCACCCGCAAACTCGCCGACACTCACATGGGAATTCATATCGCCTGGATTACCGATACACCGCTGGAATTGCCGCTAACAGGTTTTGCGGTGGATGGAGATGATTTGTTGAATGCCGTGCAGAGTTGGATTGGGGGGATTGGTTCGTGATGTTGGGGCGGATGTATTCAGAGACTGCTGCTTGTCGCCGAGGCCAGATCCCCCCTAGCCCCCCTTAATAAGGGGGGGACAAGAATCCGATCAAAGTCCCCCTTCTTAAGGGGGATTTAGGGGGATCTGGCTTCGGCAACAAACAAGAAATACAAAATGTGCGATCGTACACAACATAAATCATAAAGCTCGATCGCTCTTCCTCTCCAACCCCTCGCTCGTTCGGGTTTTGTCTGTCTAGACGCGATTTCAATCGCCCGCTACTGCGCCGCTACCCCAATACTACTGCAATACTAATGGTAAAGATACGATCGAGCCTCCCCGCAAGACCCCCGCAAACCATGTCCAAGCCAAAAAAGACCCCAGTCAAAACCTACACCGAAATCAACCTCAGCGACCCTCAATACTACTTCAACAGAGAACAAAGCTGGCTAGAATTCAACAACCGCGTGCTCCACGAAGCCCTAGACCCCCGCACGCCCCTCCTCGAAAGACTCAAATTTCTCGCTATTTTTAGCTCAAACCTAGACGAATACTTCATGGTGCGAGTGGCGGCCCTCAGACAGCAAGTAGAAGCAAAAGTCACCAAATTAACCTCCGATGGTAGCACGCCCCAACAACAGCTAGATGCCATCAACAAGCGGCTTTTGCCGATGGTAACTCAGCAACACGCCTATTTTGACCAAACTCTGCGGCCCAAATTAGCAGCAAGCGGCATCCACATTCTCGACTACATTGACCTCAATCAAGAACAACGAAATTACTTGCACCGTTACTTCAAAGAACAAGTATTTCCCGTACTCACTCCCCTAGCAGTTGACCCCAGCCACCCATTCCCATTCCTCTCCAATCTCAGCCTCAATTTAGCAGTAGTTGTCAGAGATCCCGACACCCGCGAGGAATTGTTTGCGCGGGTTAAAGTACCGCAGGTTTTGCCGAGATTTTTGCCCTTACCGGCCCATTTGCAGTGGCAGCAAAGGGGCAAAACTCCTGTGTGGACGGGCGTACCTTTAGAACAGGTAATCGCCCACAATTTAGAGGCTTTGTTTCCGGGGATGGATATTCAGGAATATCACCCATTTCGGATTACTCGCAATTCCGATTTGACTGTCGAGGAAGATGAGGCAGATGATTTACTGCTGGCGATTGAACAGGAACTCCGCAAGCGCCGGTTTACAGGTTCTGCGGTACGGATGGAAATTCCAGCGATTATGCCGCTTGCGCTGCGAGATATGCTGATGGATGAGTTGGATCTCGGCGAGCAGGATGTTTACGCGGTGGAGGGGCTGTTAGGCCTCAAGGATTTGATGTCTTTTGTGGGGCTGCCTGTGCCGGAACTCAAAGACCCGCCTTGGACTCCGGTGGTGCCGCCGCGCTTGCGGAATTCGGAATCGCCAATGATTTTAGGCAAATCGATGTTGGATGTTGAGGATGGTGAGGATATTTTTACGGTCATCCGTCGAGGGGATATCATGCTACACCATCCCTATCACTCGTTTGCAGCGACTGTCCAGCGGTTTATTACTGAGGCGGCGAACGATCGCTCGGTGTTAGCGATTAAGATGACTTTATACCGCACTTCTGGTGATTCGCCGATCGTCAGCGCCTTAATTCAAGCAGCGGAAAACGGCAAGCAAGTAGCTGTTTTAGTAGAGCTCAAAGCCCGGTTTGATGAAGAAAATAACATTAATTGGGCGCGCAAGTTAGAACAAGCAGGAGTCCACGTCGTTTACGGTTTGGTGGGACTCAAAACCCACACTAAGGTTGTGATGGTAGTGCGCCGCGAGGACAAATGTATTCGCCGCTACGTCCACATCGGCACGGGAAATTACAATCCCAAAACAGCCGGACTGTATACGGATGTCGGTTTGTTGAGTTGTCGCGAGGATTTGGGTGCGGATTTGACAGACTTGTTTAATTATTTAACCGGTTATTCGCGACAGCTATCTTATCGTAAATTGTTGGTGGCGCCTGTCAATATGCGCGATCGTTTTTTAGCATTAATCCGCCGCGAGGCCGACGAATGCCGCTTGAATGCGGAAAGCGGCACTCGTAGCTGCGGCCGGATTGTCGCTAAAATGAATGCTTTAGTTGACCCTCAAATTATTGTTGCTTTGTACGAAGCTTCGCAAGCGGGAGTTAAAATTGATTTGATTATTCGCGGGATTTGCTGTTTGCGTCCGGGCGTTGAGGGTGTTAGCGACAATATCAGAGTTATCAGTATTATCGGCCGCTTTTTAGAGCATTCGCGGATGTTTTATTTTTTCAACCGTGGCAGCGAAGAGGTGTATATTGGTTCTGCTGACTGGATGCAGCGCAATCTTAGCAGGCGGGTTGAGGCGATCGTCCAAGTCGAAGATCCGACTATAGTAATGGAATTGCAAGAAATTCTCGGTGTGATGCTGGCGGACAACCGTCAAGCTTGGGATTTGCAGCCTGGGGGACACTATTCTCAGCGGCGGCCACCTGCTAATAACCCGGAGGTTAACTCTCAGCAGATTTTGATGGATATGGCGATGAATTAGTCAGTTGATAGTTGATAGTTGACAGTTGACAGCGGTCAAATTTTGCAGTTAGTCGTGGTCAGTTATTGTTAGTTATTAAGCTGTACTGCATTTAATTTTAACTTTTAGGGCGGGCAAGATGCCCACCCCACAAAGTTTTTAACCCACCGAAATATGCAAATCAAAGGCGCGATAAGTAATAGCAATTCAACAAATCATTGCTGCTACAACGATTGAGGTTGAGGTTGTTTTCTCAAATATTATTGTCGCTGGTGCGTCGCCCGCTCGATTTTTCATCTTTTTTGGATACTATCGATAGCGACACACCCTACAAATACTAACAACTGCCAACTGCCAACTGTCAACTGCCAACTGTCAACTGTCAAAAGTGCGCTTAAATTCTTCTAACAAATCATCAATTTCCTCGATCGCCTGACTGACATCAATTCTCAGAGCTCCCAAGTCCGATCGATCTAACAGCCGCACGAGGGATTCCCGCTTGACTTCGATTTCTGCTACGCGCTCTTTGATTGTCTGTACATCCATTGTTTTTTGCCTTGGCTAGTATTAACAAAAATATTTGACTTTCCCCCCTGCGAACAGACGAGAATTCTTAATTCACCGACGTGCCTTTCGGCGCCAATCCTTTACTATTTTTATATAGAAGTGATGAGCGCGATCTGGTTTTTTTGAGTCTGTGTTATAGTTTGATTGTACATCAAAACTTTAGCGCAGGAAAGGCGGACGTTTGCTATCTGCGGGTTTGTTTTTCATCATTTCAGCTAAAAATCGCTTCAAGGCCTTCTCGCGGTTTTTCATGAAAGCAGCCCAAAATCCAGGTTGATATTCATCCATTGTCTTGGCTAGGGCCCAGACATCGATCGCTAAAATATTATAAAGCCTTTCATCTTCGCGTTTGAGCGAGTTAATCTGGTCTAGAACAGACTTGTTGGCGACCGCAGTCTGTTTGTCTTCGTCTTTAATCATAAAAAATATTCGGTAAGTGGGAAACGAGCAAGTCTTTAGACCTGAGAGGAAAACGACGGGCGCGGTTTCAACCGCCTTGAATCCCCTTTCGGGGTTAGAGGGGTATGGTTGCCCCTCCAAGGTCGATACAGTTGTATCCTTTCTCGCTTGTTAGACCTGCAACACTGTTTCAGTGACTTTAAAACTGTTTAATTGCAGATGACAGAGCGGAAAACTGGCGTCGCATTCTCCGGTGTCGTGACCTAAATAACGTCTCCTCTTCCGAGGGGTCTGGTCAGAACAGCTTGTAATTTCTTACAAGCTCAGTGGCGTTGATTCCCTGAGTTCCTGACGTCCTAAAATTGGTTGAAAGGGCAAGAGCGTCGATCGCGATCGCCGCTCTCTATACTTTGATGATACTGCCGATCTCGATTACCTTCTGGAACCAACGGCGTCCAATTAACCGGATATTTATCGGTGGCGCCGCGGCGAGGGAAAGCGGGATATTTTTTTGAAGCTAGAGACAAGATTGTGGATGCACAGAGAACCCGCTCTCATAGATGCTAGCAGTTTTGACCGGTATTTTGGCAAAAAAACTAAATTTATTCCAGACTTCTTGCCCGATAATAATTAAAGTATATTGTTGATTCCAGCTACTTACCTCACTAATATGTTACGTAAAATTTCTTTAGCAAGCCTAGCCTTAGTGGTGGGCGGTATTTTAGCAGTAGTCGGGTTCTATGCCTACTTCACCGACCAAGCTACCCTCAACCTAGCCGGTTTTTTTTATGGAATTCCCCTTTTGCTGGGAGGTTTGGCCCTGAAAGCAGCCGAACTCGAGCCAGTGGAGTTCACCGAACCGACTTCTCCTGAAGTTCTCCTGTTGAGAGAAAGTCAGGCCACGGATACTCAAAACCAAGTCCGCAAAGATATCACCCGATTTCGTTACGGCCAACCCGCCCACTTAGATGACGCTCTGGAACGCTTGGGAATGGCCCCGACTGACGAGGAACGCCCCCTCCTCCAAAGCTTGCGGGAAGTTGATATTGACGGTGCTTATGCTTTAATTCTAGAGTTTTATTCGCCGCTGCTGCCGATCGCACTTTGGGAAGAAAAGCAAGAAAAAATAGCTAAATTTTTTGGTCCTGGTTTGGACGCAAAAGTCACTCAAAAGCCTGATGACAAAATTGAATTGGCTTTAATTACCACTCCTAAAGCTTAAACCAGCCTTAAGTTGTGAGTGCGATAATTTTCAACTCACCCATTATATTATGTCCGGTCAATTGACCACAATCAGTAACGGTTCGTAGTGAGGACTTCAGTCCTCTCTTTGATGCGGACTAAAGTCCTCACTACAAACCAATATGGTCGTTAGATCTGACATAATATTAATTATTAATCCTGCATCACTTCCGATACTGATTTTAACTGCTGCTTGAAACCAGTCGCTATCACCAAAAGCTCGTTAGCAAAGCCCTCAAAGAGGATCGCCCATCCAGACCTAGCCCAAATCTTATTTTATGTAATAATAATATTGGTTGAGGAGCGATCGCAATCTTAAAATCAGGAGCAGCACAAATGGTTCCGTCCCAGACCAGGATAGGTATTATCGGCGCAGGAACATCAGGAGCTTATCTGGCAATTTTGCTGATTCAACAAGGGTTTAAAGTTGACTTGTTTGAAAAAGCACCCTATCCGCGTACCGATGGCTGTGGTATTCTGATCGTGCAAGCAGGTATGGAAGCACTGCATCAAGGCAACGCTCAAATTACCGAAAAAATCATCAACTCGGGCGATCGAGTTAAATTATTTGAGTTTCGCAACCTGCGCGGCGGTGTCATCAATTCCGAGCCAGTCACCTACGAAGAAAACGAAGTCCCAGCAATGCTGGTACACCGCAAAGCTATATTAGAAGCAATCCTTGACGAGTTACCCCCCGAGTGTATTCATTTTAATGCAGAATTGGCATCGATCGCCCAAACCGACCACAGCGCGATCGCCCACTTTAAAGATGGCACAAAATGGGAAGGCGATCTATTAATTGGTGCCGATGGCATTGTCTCAAAAGTCCGTCAATTTATAGTTCCTAACGTAGAACTATTTTATTTAGGCGATGTCGTCTGGCGGGGAATAGTCGAAGATAACAGCTTCTGTCCCGAAGGAAACTTTTTTGTTTATGTACGGGGTCGGGGAATTTATGCCAACTTCTTTCACATCGGTGGAGGTCGCACTCATTGGGGCTTCTTTATTGAAAAAGAGCGCACTGAATCTGAAATCGGGAAACTGCAACCTACCAATATTACCATTCCTCCCGAAGAACTAGCAAAACTCCCAGAAGATGCCCGAAAACTTATAGAATCAACGCCTTTAGAAAATATTGTCTGTCGTTTTTCCTATGACATTGACCCCCTACCGAAAATCTACGATGGTCGTGTTATCTTAATTGGAGATGCAGCCCACGCCAAAAGTTCCACACGCGCCAGAGGAATGACTTCCGGTTGGGAAGATGGTTTGTATTTAGCAAAACATCTCGCAAATAGTGCAAATATTCCCGAAGCCCTGGAAAACTTCCAAACTGAAAGACTCCCAATTGTCCACGAATATCAACGCAGCAGCCGAGAAATTAGTCAGAAAGTTGGCCGTCGTTAAGAAAGAGAGAGGGGGAGAGGGGGAGAGGGGGAGATGAAATTGAAATTTACAATTTAATTAAATGCAGTACAGATCAACAAACTCTGGGTGGTTTAATGATGAAATTAACTTGATTTTTCCGTCAGTCTTAAGCAAATCAGGTGTCGAGAAAAACTGGAGAGGAAATAATGAGTAACAATCCTGTAATTCGTGAAAATACAGTAACCCCTGTAAGTTCTCCAGATTTGGAGAAAGTACCTGAAATTTTTACCCGTCATATTGGTACTTGGCAAGGAGAATACATCAAGACCGATACTCGCGGACATTTTTCTCGCAGCTTTTTCGGTAATTTTACCATCTGGATTCAAGGAAGTCACTACCAACAAGTTAACAATTATGAATTTTCAGACGGTTCTCGCGTTCAGCTTAATTTTCAAGGAGAGTTTGAAGAACGGATTCTGAAACTGTATTCTAGCAGTTATTCTGATTTTTCGGCGATCGCCTGGGATGCAGGCCAGGAAACAGTATGCTTTCGGGCAAATAAAACTGAAGATAACGTCCTTATTACCTTTATGGAAACAATGACATTACTCAGCGAAAATCACCGAGTTCGCAGCACTCAAGCCTTTAAAAACAGTATTTTTGATGGCATCTCATTTATTAAAGAAACGCGCTTGCCTTAGACAAAGTACATCTAGCAAAAAACGCCTAGATTGTCAACATCTATAAGATATCTCTCTGTTCTCTTTCTCTTAGGACTTACGCATCAAGGCCCAAGAAACCGGGTTTTTTCCTAAATTTTGTAGCTGCGGCGAAGGATATTCGTAAAAAACCCGGTTTCTGACTGCTCTCGTAAGTCCTATCTCTGCGTTTTCTGCGCCTTCTGCGGTTCAATACAAATAAAATTTCTTTAGTCCAAACAAGAGGCAAAATACAATTAATCAACATTGATAAACAAGCGAGAACGAGTAATAAAACGCTCTCCATCCGGCCCTTCCAGGGAAAAATCGCTGCCTCCGGGCCCCTGTACTACGTCTAGGATTAACTGCGTGTGCTGCCAATGTTCGTATTGCTGTGCTGCAATATAAAAGGGACAACCGTCTAGTTTTCCCAGCAATACATCGCCATCGCCGACGATTAATTCCCCGTTGGGATAGCACATGGGAGAACTACCGTCGCAGCAGCCGCCGGATTGGTGAAACATCAATTCTCCGTGCTGGGTTTTGAGGTATTCTATTAGTTTTAAGGCGGCTTCTGTGGCTGTGACTTTGGGGATTGTTTCCATGGGAGAAGTTATTGTATGGTAATTAAGTACGTTGTTGCGCTTTAGCGCTCTTGTTTGTATATGGATAAGAGCGCTGAAGCGCAACTACGTACCTTTTAGAAGAAGTTCTTGGTTGTTGCGATTTGGCGCTCTTTTTTTAGCGCAACTACGTACCTTTTAGAAGAAGTTCTTGGTTGTTGCGATTTGGCGCTCTTTTTTTAGATAATCTAAGAGCGCTGAAGCGCAACTACGTACCTTTTTGTAAGAAGTTATTGGTTTGGTTGTTGCGATTTGGCGCTCTTTTTTTTAGATAATCTAAGAGCGCTGAAGCGCAACTACGTACCTTTTTAGAAGAAGTTCTTGGTTTGGTTGTTGCGATTTGGCGCTCTTTTTTTAGATAATCTAAGAGCGCTGAAGCGCAACTACGTACCTTTTTAGAAGAAGCCTAATGCTTTCGGGCTGTAGCTGACTAATAAGTTCTTGGTTTGTTGGTAGTGATCCAACATCATTTTGTGGTTTTCGCGGCCGATACCCGATGATTTGTAGCCGCCGAAGGCTGCGTGGGCTGGATACAAATGATAGCAGTTTGTCCACACGCGGCCTGCTTGAACGGCGCGGCCCATGCGGTAGGCGGTGTTGATGTCGCGCGTCCAAACTCCGGCGCCTAAACCGTAGAGGGTATCGTTGGCAATTTCTAAGGCTTGGGCTTCGTCTTTGAAGGTGGTGACTGCTAATACTGGGCCGAAGATTTCTTCTTGGAAAATTCGCATTTTGTTGTTTCCTTTGAAGACTGTCGGCTGGAAATAATAGCCGTCTTGTAAGTCGCCGGATAAGATTTTTCTTTCGCCGCCAATCAGGCATTCTGCGCCTTCTTCACGCCCGATTTTGACGTATTCGGCGATTTTTTCCATCTGGTTGACGGAGACTTGCGCGCCGAGGGCGGTTGTTGGATCTAGGGGGTTGTCTTGTTTGATTTGGCGGATGCGATCGATCGCCCTTTCCATGAATCGATCGTAAATTGACTCTTGAATTAACGCCCGCGAAGGACAAGTGCAAACTTCGCCTTGGTTGAAAGCAAACATCACAAAGCCTTCGACTGCTTTGTCCAGAAAATCGTCATCTTGGGCGCAGACATCCTCAAAGAAAATGTTGGGCGATTTTCCGCCTAATTCTAGGGTGACGGGGATGACGTTTTGGGAGGCGTACTGCATGATCAGCCGGCCCGTGGTTGTTTCACCGGTGAAGGCTACTTTCGCAATCCGGGGGCTGGTGGCGAGGGTTTTGCCGATTTCGGCGCCGGGCCCGTTGACGACGTTGATGACGCCATCCGGTACTAAGTCGGCGATGATTTCCATCAATACTAGGATGGATGCGGGGGTTGGCCCTGCGGGTTTGAGGACAACGCAGTTTCCGGCGGCGAGGGCTGGGGCGAGTTTCCACGCAGCCATGAGGATTGGGAAGTTCCAGGGGATGATTTGTCCGATGACGCCTAGGGGTTCGTGGAAGTGGTAGGCGACGGTGTTTTCGTCGAGTTCGCCGATCGACCCTTCTTGGGCCCGGATGCAGCTTGCGAAGTAGCGGAAATGGTCGATCGCCAGTGGGATGTCTGCTAGTCTGGTTTCGCGAATTGGTTTACCGTTGTCCCAGGTTTCGGCGATGGCGAGGCGATCGAGGTTTTCTTCGATGCGATCGGCAATTTTGTGCAAAACCCGTGCCCTGTCTGCGGGGGAAGTCTTACCCCACTTGTCTTTCGCGGCGTGGGCAGCATCTAGTGCCAATTCTACATCCTCCGCGCTCGATCGGGGAATTTGACAAATTGATTTTCCGGTAATTGGAGAAAGGTTTTCCGAGTATTTCCCCTTCACCGGTGCTACCCACTTACCGCCAATAAAGTTGTCATAACGAGCTTGAAAAATCGACTGACTGCCGGATTGAACAGGTGCTGCTACTACCATTTTATTACCTAATTTAAACTTGTTTTTGTTGACGATTGAAGTCTCTTGAATATCAACTATCGTCTATATTTCGGAAATTTGGGTAATTTCTATACAAAATTTTACATTTTCCAATATTTGATATCGAAGTAGTTTCTCAATTTCCGGGTCTGGCGGTTGATCAGAGTTTTTACAACTAACCGCAGAGCAGGCTCTTGATCCAGAGAAACAGCATCTTACAAATCATTTAAATCTACTATTATATAAATATAAAGGGTGCATCTGGTTTTGGCAAATATGTTTGTAGGGGCGAAGCATGACCGCAGTCAATATGGGATTATAACTAATAACTTATATGCGGTCATGCTTCGCCCTCTTCAACGGTGAGATGCACCCATCGCTTGGGGCGGATTCGCCACAATATCTCACGAAAAATAAGGTACGTTGTTGCGCTTTAGCGCTCTTATCTATATAAACAAAGAGCGCTGAAGCGCAACTACGTACCTAAAGATTAACCTCCCATTAATTAACTGTGCCTGAGCGGGATTTCTATCCGAAACTTAGTACCTTTACCCGGTTCCGAAAAATACTTTAACTCTCCTTTATGCTGCTCTACAATTATCCGATAGCTGACAGCAATCCCCAAGGTGCTGCTGTATTCCGCAGGTTTCCCCATCAAAAAATTGTCCGAATTTTCCGCTGCAATCTCTTCGCTGATTGCCATGCCGTTATCAGCAATCTCAATAGCAATCCGCTGAGCATCGATTACCTGAGTGCTAATCAAAATCACAGGCTTGAATTTAACTGATTCCGACTCTTCCAACTCTTGACTCGACTCTTCTAAAGCATCGATCGCCTGATTAATAATATTCAGAAAAGCTTGATTGAGCTGACCCGCGTAACACTCAACTTGCGGCAAATTTCCGTATTCCTTCATCACCTTGATATCCCGCCTGCCATCGCGGGCCGGCAAGCGGTGCTGCAACAACAACAAAGTGTTTTCTAAACCGTCGGAAATATCGAATAACTGCCAGCCAGAGCGATCGCTGCGGGAAAAATCCTGTACCGACAAGATTATTTGGCGGATGCGATCGCTCCCGGTACGCATGGAACTCACAATTTTCAACAAGTCGTCGAGCAGGAATTCCACATCCATATCTTGCTGTTTTTGCATAATTTCCGCGTCAGGATTGACGAGCTGTTTTTGATACAATCGCAGTAGTTCAATTAAATCGGTAGCGTAACTTTGGACGTGGGTGAGATTGCTGTAAATAAAAGTAATTGGGTTGTTAATTTCGTGGGCAATACCAGACACTAATTCCCCCAAGTTGGACATTTTTTCACTTTCCAGCGATCGATCGCGCGACAGTTGCAATTCTTGCTGAGTTCGTGCCAACTCCAGCCTCAACTCGCGCTCGCGCAATCCCGCCCGCAGCCTCCCCAACAATTCTTGCTTCACTATCGGTTTCAACAGAAAATCGTCCACCAGCCCGTCCAATTCTTGAACTTCGGCAAATTGCTCGGGTGTTGTCAGCAGCAGAAAATACCCTGTACTCAATTCTCTATCGGCTTTCACCAGCCGGCACACCTCCAACCAGTGAATTTGAGGCAAAGTCCCATCGCAAATTATCACATCCGGAGATAATTCCCTCGCCATGTCAAAACCATCTTTGCCGTCGGAAGCGACTTTTACCTGATGTCCCTCCTTTTCCAGTAACTCTTGGACGACTTCCCAAGTCACACTATCTGCGATCGTCAGAATCTTTGCCATAACACCAGCTCCACAACTTTCTCTTTAGGATACAACCGCCACAATTACCCGGACATATTTAAAACAAAATAGTTTAATCCCAGCAAAAAACAGTAGATGCTAGCTCCCTCAACAGCAAAAATGCTCATACCATTTGAGATTTTAGATTGGAGATTTTAGATTGGGCAGGAGTTACTGGATAATGATTTGGATTGCGGGCCTACAGTTGCATCGTTTTGCCAAACAGGTATCAGTAGAATGTATAATTTGAGACGGCGAACCCAAAAATACAAATTCTCGCCTTGCTAATTTGTCACCCGCCCGCAAACAGATACCAGCCCCCGACAGGAGTCGTGGAGATCCCACAAATTTAGACCCCGTTAAAGTTCGCAGATTCACCTGTGCAATAAATCTCAAATCTCAAATCCAAACATGGAAAATAGACTGACGGTTATCCCAGATACTTTCTCAAGTTGCGCCCGGAAACCATAAAAAACTTTAAAATTAATTAATAGTATCGTCAAATGAACCTTCTCGGTCAGCGCCTGGGAATGCCAATCACCAACACCACCTCAACTTTGATTCAATCCGAAACACTAGAACTATTAGAATGGCCGCGCCTGTGTCAGCACTTGGCTACCTTCGCTGCTACTAAACTCGGCGTCGCGGCCGCCCTCGACCTCCAAATCCCAGCAACTCAAGCTCAAACAGCCGAACTCCTAGCCCAAACTCAGGAAGCTTATCAGTTAGAAAGCCGCGCTGGGGGTGCTTTGAGTTTTGAGGGCATCCAAGACATCGGCTCTACCCTGCAACGAGCCGAACTTCAAGGTTTGCTCGGTGGCGAAGAATTGCTCGCGATTGCTACTACACTCGCAGGAGCAAGGCAATTGCGCCGGATAATTGACTCGGCGCCCGATGTCCCGACGCTCAAAGAACTGGCATCGCAACTGCGGACTTATCCCGAAATCGAGCAAGAAATCCATCGCTGTATAGACGATCGCGCTCAAGTAGCCGATCGCGCCACTCCTAAATTAGCAGGAATTCGAGTGCAAATGCGACAGTTGCGCGATCGCATTTATCAAATATTGCAAGGAATTTTACAGCGCCAATCCAACGCCGTCCAAGAACAGGTAATTACCCAAAGAAGTTCGCGCTTTGTGATTCCGGTAAAAGCTCCCCAAAAAGATGCTATACCGGGCATCGTTCACGACTCCTCCGCCAGCGGCGCGACACTGTACGTAGAACCCCACAACACAGTCAATCTTAACAACCAAATGCGGCAGTTGCTCCGGCAAGAACAAGCCGAAGAAGAAGCAGTCCGCCGCGCCCTCACCGAGCAAGTCGCAGCAGTCAAACCAGATTTAGATAGATTGGTGGTGGTAGTAACAACTATAGATTTAGCTGCGGCTAAAGCGCGCTACGGTTATTGGCTCCAAGCAAACCCGCCGAAATTTATCGACTTGGGAGAGCCAGAATTAGCACCAAAAAATACAGAAAAATTAGATGATGAAAATTCGAGTGATGAAAATTTAGATGAGGAACAACCAGAAAAAAGCCAAGTATTAATTCGCAACTTGCGATCGCCAATTACCCTCCGTCAATTGCGCCATCCTTTATTAGTTTGGCAGCAACAACACGAACAAGGCTTTGCAGTCGTTCCCGTCGATTTAACAATCAGCCCCCAGATCCGCGTAGTCGCCATCACCGGCCCGAACACCGGCGGCAAAACTGTCACCCTCAAAACCTTGGGATTGGCTGCTGTAATGGCAAAAACCGGAATGTTTGTCGCCGCTCGCGAACCCGTAGAATTGCCTTGGTTCGACAATATTCTTGCCGATATTGGTGACGAACAATCTTTGCAGCAAAGTTTGTCTACTTTCAGCGGTCACATCCGTCGCATCAGCCGTATTTTAGAAGTTTTGCATAATAAATCGGAAGGAGAAAGTCCCAATTCCCAATTCCCAATTCCCAATTCCCAATTCCCAATTCCCAATTCCCAATTCCCAATTCCCAATTCCCAATTCCCAATTCCCAATTCCCAAATCTTTAGTTTTGTTAGACGAAGTAGGAGCGGGGACAGACCCATCTGAAGGTAGTGCATTGGCGATCGCCCTATTGCAATATCTCGCCCAACATTCGCTGCTAACAGTCGCAACTACCCACTTTGGCGAACTCAAAGCCCTCAAATATCAAGACGCCCGCTTTGAAAATGCCTCAGTAGAATTTGACGACAGTTCGATGCAGCCAACCTACCGCTTGCTGTGGGGAATTCCCGGACGTTCCAACGCCCTAACTATTGCTAAAAGACTCGGTTTGCTAGCATCGATAGTCGATGAAGCTCAAACCTATGTCGGCGGAGCATCTCAAGATGTCAATCAAGTGATTGCAGGACTCGAAGCCCAGCGCCGGAGACAGGAAACCAAGGCCAGAGAAGCAACTCAACTGCTGCACCAAACCGAAAAACTGCACAAGGAAGTTTCTCAAAAAGCAGCGGCTTTGCAAGAGCGGGAGCGAGAACTAAAAATAGCTCAGGAAGTGGCAGTAAATGAGGCAATAGGATCGGCAAAATCAGAAATTGCTCAAATTATTCGTCGCTTGCAGGCGGGCGACCAAACGGCTCAAAATGCCCAAATAGCGACAGAAACCTTAAATCAAATTTCCCAAAAACACCTGCCCTCTCGGAAACAACCGGCGAAACCGAAACCGGGTTTTATGCCAAAAACGGGCGATCGTATCCGCATTCCCAGCTTAGGCCAAACCGCCGAAGTTCTCAGCGGGCCAGATGCTAACGAAGAGTTGAGCGTGCGGTTTGGGATTATGAAAATGACCGTCAAACTAACAGAAATTGAATCCCTCGACGGTCAAAAACCGGAAACTAAGGCTCAATTAGCCAAGGTTGCAGCTCAAGCAGCCGCTACCGCCAAAGCTAAACAAGCAGCGTCGGAACCAGCAAAACCCAATCCCGAAATTGCCATCCGCACTGCTAATAATTCGATCGACCTTCGGGGCGCCAGAGTCTCCGATGCCGAAATCGAAATCGACAGAGCTCTTTCCAAAGCAGTCGAATACGGTGCGCTGTGGATAATTCACGGCAAAGGTACAGGACAGTTACGGCGCGGGGTTCACGAGTTCCTCGATTCTCACCCGCAGGTTTCCCGCTACGAGCTCGCCAGTCAAAAAGAAGGAGGTGGAGGTGTGACGTTGGTTTATCTCAAATAAGCTCGCGTGCATCTAATTTTCAGCATCATGTTGCTTGAAACTCCTGTGGGCTGGGCATCCTGCCCGCCCGAAAACTTAAATCTTTTGTACCGCAACAGCTTAGTTGGAACGCGCAGAATTGATTTCGGGCAACGGGCGGCGTAGGATGGTTGGGGGTGAAAATTTTTGGGTTTTGCTGCGGTTGGTCGATCGAACTTGCAACCGCAACTTTCAACTCGCAAATCCGTCCAGCAACTAGGATTGCCGGAATCAAAGCCACGAGTTATGGAGAAAAATTAACAGATCAGCTTTTGTCCGGCCACAAAGCTTGCATTACTGCATACTGTCGATATCCTGCATCAACCTGTCTTATTTCCCGTGCCCAAGCCATGCGCTCGACTGTAAAGCCCTCCGCTCCCACAAACGAAACGGGCCCATCTCCCAACTGGGAAGAATTGACCCAAAAAGCACCAGAACCTACCCAGTTGGACAACATTAAAGCCCAACTGGATTTAGTGCTGTTAGCCCTAGAAGCCCTGGCAGAAATTGGCTCAGAGGCGATGCTCAAGGTAGCAGCCGAACTGAATTTAGAGCCAATGGTAGCCGATCGCGTGGCTTTGTGGCGGCTGCGCCAATCGAACCCGCTGCGAAAAGGCCAGGGAGGACGGAAAAAACTGGATGTGGAGGAAGCTCGATCGCTCGTTTTGATAAGCTGTAATTTGGCAAAACAGCATCAAGCTTTAATCCGCCGCGCCGTGGCCTTGCTCGAACAAATGGCTGAGCAAAACCGCGAACCTCACACAGTCGCTTTGTTGGGAGACTATATTGATAGGTTCAGCAACACTTATGCCGATCGCATGGAAGATGCAGAAAGCTTATCGGCAAAAGAACTAACTAATTTGGCCCTGAAACTCCTGATCGATTTGCTGTTTTACAGCAGTCCCGGCGGCCACCGGCGCCTCTGGCTCGCCCTCCTAGATCGTGCTAAGAATTAGTCACCAGTCATTAGTTATTGGTTATTGGTTATTAGAACAAACAAATAACAAATAACAAATAACAAATAACAAATAACATACAGTCTTCTTGCTATGGCTCTCAAACGCTACACGCCCCCCACTTGCACGCTGGAAATTACAGCCAAAAGTTCGCCTCTATCTCGTTGGGCGGGCAAACCCGTGTTTAAATCTTTAAATTTTGAGTTGCGACTAGATGACCCCAGGCTACCAGATACCGAACACGTTACTCTCAGGGGCGATCGCAATCAACTCGAAACCCTCCACGAAGCAGTCACCAACTACGTCCAAAACTTCCTCGGCGAAGCCCGCGATTGGGACAACAACCTCAACTCCCAAACAGGTTTTACCACAGCCCCAGACTCGCCAGAAGTCGCGCGCAATGTCGTTACATTCGATCGACCCCCCAGCACATCCGAACTAGCAACCGCAGCCCCAAACACTACCTACCTGCCAGTTCCCCCCCGCCTAGAACCCCGCGGCTTGCTCGCCCACAACTTGTTCTTAGGCTCATTGAGCGCCGCCGAATCCGGGCCGGAAGTACACTTGAGTACCCTCCAACTCTTTGACTTAGCCACCGCACTAGATGACTGCGCCGCCGAAGTCATGGCAGTCCCTAACCTCAAGCGCGATCGCCCAGAAGCGAAAGCATTACCATGGTTGAATATCGCAGCAATCCTAGTCGCCAGCGTCGGAATGACCACGGGAATTGTTAAAATGCTCGATCGATCGTCCTCCAACACCTCCCCAACAACCGCCACAGCCCCCGTCACAGCCCCCGCCAACCCACAATTTCCCCCCGCACTCCCGCAGCCCCAAATACTTGCCGGCGCCACCCCCAGCCCAGTTCCCGCCCCCACCACATCCCCCACCACATCCCCAACAGCAACACCAACAGCCGCAGCCACACCAGGCTTACCCCCCCTACCGCCGCCGCCCATCAACACCGCCGCCGCCACCCCCAGCCCCAGCTTGCCCCCAATCGCCCTAGCCCCAAGCCCAAGCACCAACAAACCCAGCCCCATCCAGCAGCCACCCCTGCTATTCCCCCCCAACAGCAGCGCACCCGCAGCATCACAGAGCGCCCCAGCCCTCCCCCAAGGGCAAATCATCACAATTCCCGATCCCGCAGGGCCCCCAATTGCCGCCCCCCAAGCACCCTACCTGCTACCCCCCATACCGCCGAGACTAGCTCCCGCCGTACCGCCCCCCCTGCCACCATCCCTATCTGCATCGCGATTCCCAGTTCCCCCACCGCAATCATTCCCCCCCCTCCCCCAGCCGATTTCCCCCCCCAGCACCGAACTCCCACCCCTTGAGGACACTAAACCGCAAGCCGAGTCAGAGGACAACAACCGGGCTACCGCCAGCAAAAAAAACCGCACTTTATTTGATACAATTCCTCAAGTTTCAGAAGCTAGAACCTACTTTGAGGAACGCTGGAAGCCACCAGAAGGAATGGAACAAACCTTGGAATACAGCCTCCAGATCGATGAAAACGGCTCAATTCAAACTATTGTCCCGATGGGCAAAGCAGCCGCCGATTATATCGATCGGGCTAGTATGCCCTTAGTCGGCGAGCCGTTTGTTTCTGCGGTTACTCATGGAAAAAACCCGAAAATTCGAGTTGTATTGAGACCAAACGGTCGAGTACAAACCTTTTTGGAAGAGACTAATTGAACTTTCGCAAACACATTTTATTGACATTTGCTCCATTTTATGCTGCCAAAATATCCTTATACCAAAAAAGTCCTAGGGTGTGGCTCCACCAACAATCCCTAGCTAATTTAATAGCTACGCACCCGATCGCAATGGTTGGATAATACATAAACACAACATTAGTCGATCGCCCCCATCAACCGATGCGCCGAATATCACCCTACAAACTCAACTTCTTCCTTCTTCCTTCTTCCTTCTTCCTTCTTCTTTCTTTCTTCCTTCTTTCCTTCCTTCTTCCTTATTCTTATTTCTTCCTTGCATCCGTTACATCCGTTACATCCGTTACACAATCCGTTGCCGAACTTCCCTTATTTTCTATCCCAAGCTTCACCAATCCAATAAAAAACTACAATCCCCGCAAAACTCGCTAAAAAATCTTCAATACTAGCAGTACGATTCGGTAAAATCGCTTGCAGCATTTCTTCCCCAGCAGTGAAAATAGTAAACAGTGCTGGCCCGAAAGGAATTGGATAATTCAACACCATCATCATTTTTTTGCCCGTTGCTCTATGGCACAAAAAAGATGCTATTCCGTACAAAATAAAATGTCCGAGTTTATCATAAGGCGGATGAGCCAGAGGAAAGTTAGTTAACTTTCCCATATCTGCTACCAGCATGATACTGAGAATAATTAACAAGTACAAAACACACGCAACAATCCAGAATTTTTTTGAGGATAATTTCATCGGATTTTTTCCACTATCGACAATTGACGAACCGAGTCCACGCCGCTTACCGCAATTTTGTTGGATTTGTGAATGAGATTTTTTTTGATTAACCGCAGAGGGCGCAGAGGGCGCAGAGAAAGAGAGGAAAGAGAAGATAGCGTAAATATTTGAGTTAGGGCGGGTTTTGTAGGGATATTTTTGGCTAAGAACCCGCCTCTACCAGATATTGTTATGCTTAACGCGCCCACTGTTGCAATATGTAATTGTAAAACTTTTCCGTATCTACTCGATCCATTGCTTGAATTTTTCGCCCTCCTGTTTCAACTTTTGTACGCCCTTGACTGACACCTTCAGTAACTATTTCGGTTTCCCATTCTCGCAGTTCGTAAAATTCTGGATGTGCCAAATAAGCCGTTGCCAAAATATCCCAAAAATAGTAATCTTGAGATATTGCTAAAGCATAACACTGTCCTGCTAAATCGGAGATTGAATATTTGCGCTGTCTGGCTAAGCGATTAGAAAAATCCACAGTCAGCGGTACATTATTGGTGATATCTAAAGGACACATCACAACGGGAATTTGTGTTTGCCAAATTCTCTCAATGGCTATCGGATCCCAGTAAGCATTCCATTCCGCCGACATATCTTGTCCCGGTTTCATATCTTTGCTAACATTGCCTATAGCGTTGAGCGCCCCTCCCATCCACACAATTTCTTTGATTTTGCTTTCAATTTCTGGTGCAATATCTAAGGCTTGTGCCACTGTTGTTAGCGGCCCCGTTACCATTAATGTGACCGGTTCCTTTGCATCCCGCAAAACTCCCACCATAAAGTTTTGTCCGGGTTCTGATATTAACGGTGTGTCAATGGTTGCTTTTTCATTTAGAATGGGAAGTCGATCGCACGCAAAGGAATCTCGCCTAAACAACACCGGAAATGGATTCAATCCCCGCACCGTACTCGCCGCCACTGGCACCTCTGAACACCCCATCAAATCGAGGATTTTGCGGGTTGCACTCACGGCTGGCTGAATGTAGCAATCCGCCGGAGTGACAATTACTCCCAGAGTTTGCACTTCCTCCATTGTCATCAGCAACACGACTGAGAGATAGTCGTCAACTGCACCGTCGTGATCGATTAGTACCAGCTTTTTCGACATTCTGCTTCCCCATCATTGAATTAGTGTAAAGTACAAATATAAATTTATTTGTTCTAAAAACACAACTGATTCAACTATAGCCGTTCTCAAGTGAGGTACTCGCCAATTCCCAATTCCCAATTCCCAATTCCCAATTCCCAATTCCCAATTCCCAATTCCCAATTCCCAATTCCCAATTCCCAATCTGTCCCTCACTCACTAAATAATTTATTATGAATACCATATCACCTTACGGCTCTTGGAAATCTCCCATTACCTCAGATTTAATTGTTTCAGGAACTGTCGGACTCGGACAAATTGCCATTGACGGCGATGATATTTACTGGGTAGAAGGAAGACCATCGGAAGCAGGAAGAAGCGTCCTCGTGCGGCGGACTCCCGACGGTAAAATAACTGACGTAACACCGCCTCCGTTCAACGTTCGCACTCGCGTCCACGAATACGGCGGCGCTGCTTTTGCAGTTTCTGATAGCGTGGTTTATTTCTCTCATTTTGCCGACCAAAGAATTTATTGTCAAACATTAAATTCTCCACCAGAACCCTTGACACCTGCTGCTAAATGTTGCTACGCAGATGCGATCGTTGACAAACCAAGAAATCGCCTGATTTGTGTGCGCGAAGACAATGCAGGAAGAGGCGAATCTGTGAATACAATTGTTAGTATTAATCTAGATAACGGCGAAGATATTCAAATTTTAACTCAGGGCAACGATTTTTATGCTTCCCCTCGTTTGAGTCCTGACGGTGTTCAACTTTCCTGGATTTGTTGGAACCACCCAAATATGCCCTGGGATGGCACAGAATTGTGGGTGGCAGAAATTAATGCTGATGGTTCTTTAGGCGAAAAATATTTAGTTGCGGGCGGGGTTGATGAGTCAATTTTTCAGCCGGAATGGTCGCCCGATGGAGTTTTGTATTTTGTTTCTGATAAGTCGAACTGGTGGAATTTTTACAGAACCCCCCTCAATCCCCCCTTAGCAAGGGGGGAAGCAAAGATAGAAAAAAGCTTGCGCGAACAACCAGAAATTGAACCAGTCTGCGAAATGTCCGCTGAATTCGGCCTTCCCCAATGGGTTTTTGGAATGTCAACCTATGCCTTTGTCTCGGAAAGCAAAATTATTTGCACCTACACTCAGCAAGGTAAGTGGCATCTAGGAAGTCTCGATTTAGCGACAAAGCAGTTGACAAATATTGAGACAGGTTACACTGATATTTCGTCGGTGAAAGCGCGGGGAGAAACGGTAGTTTTTCTGGCAGGTTCGCCGATCGCATCTACTGCTATTGTACAGCTAAATTTAGCCACAAGTCAACGGAAAATTTTGCGAAAGTCGAGCGATTTAAACATCGATTCTGGTTATCTTTCTGTACCGGAACCGCTGGAATTTCCAACCGAAAATGGTTTGACTGCTTTTGGCTTCTTCTATCCTCCGAAAAACCAAGACTTCGCTGCACCTGAATCTGAAAAACCGCCGTTAGTTGTCAAAAGCCACGGCGGCCCGACTGCTGCTACTTCTAGCAGCATGAATTTGAAAATTCAATATTGGACGAGTCGCGGTTTTGCGGTGCTTGATGTCAACTACGGTGGTAGCACTGGTTACGGCCGGGAATACAGAAGAAGGCTGCAAGATAGTTGGGGTATTGTTGATGTTGATGACTGCGCTAATGGTGCTAAATATTTAGCCGAACAGGGTTTGGTAGACGGCGAAAGAATGGCGATCGCCGGAGGCAGTGCAGGGGGCTACACAACTCTGTGCGCTCTGACTTTCCGCGATGTGTTTAAGGCCGGTGCGAGCTATTATGGAGTTAGCGATTTGGAGGCTTTGACAAATGATACTCACAAGTTTGAAGCGCGGTATCTGGATGGATTGATCGGGCCTTATCCTGCACGAAAAGATTTGTATGTAGCTCGATCGCCCATTCATGCAGCCGAAGGTTTATCTTGTCCCGTTATCTTCTTTCAAGGATTGGAAGATAAAGTCGTGCCGCCCAATCAAGCCGAAATGATGGTAGAGATATTGAAAGCTAAAGGTTTGCCGGTTGCTTACGTTGCTTATGAAGGGGAACAGCACGGTTTTCGTCGCGCTGAAAATATCAAAAGAACTCTTGATGGCGAATTCTATTTCTATTCGCGCGTGTTTAAGTTTGAGTTGGCTGAACCGGTGGAAGCAGTGCCGATTTACAATCTTTAGCAAAAATTAAGTTTGCAGTTGCTCTGTTTGCGATCGAACGCAACGGGAGCATCTCAGTTTTGCATTTACAGTGCTGCCCCGCTCAAAAAATGGTTCGTAGTACATCAGTAGAGTCCGCTCTTTAAAAATGCTTCTTGCAAAACTGAGATGCTCCCAACGCAACTGTAAAATTGAATCATAATTCGCCAAGATTAAATGTGATTTCGTTCACAAATTCTGATGTTTATTATCACAAATTTTGCTGTTTATTATCACATCTTTTCAGGCAATATACCGAGAGAATAAAATAGTCCGATCGATCTCTGTTACCGCAGAAAAGATCGATCGCGCGATGTCGAGTTGAGAGTCAATCTCTATGCAAACCCCTGTCAACCTGATTCCATCTGCTTTGGGCGAGTTGTTTGCCGAAGTGAATCATAGAGGCTACATTACTATAGCCGATCGCTACGGTTTGCTGGCGGCTATTTTTGACGAGACTTTGACTGAGGATGACAAACGCTCTATCGATCGCCTCCTGCGCTCTGTCTGCCGGGGCAGGATAAAATTAGTTGATGAACTTTCTGCGATCCGATAAGCATTCAACAACCCTTAATAACACTCATCAATCTAGCGTTTTTGAAGCAAGAGAAGCACCAACCGCGCAGGGATCTTAACTCGCTCGCGCTATAAAATCTCACCTCAGAGGCTTCCATTTCCCACAAGTTTAACGTGCAGGCATAGCTGTAGCCAACTGCAAGTTGCTCAAACTTTCTTCGGGCCCCAAATCCATCGGATAGCTGAGTGCGGCAGGAATCCCCAACACGCAGCAGGGAAAATTCTTGCCGAGTTGCCTAACCAGCGGGTGGTTGCGAGAATTGCAGCCTAAAAATAGTAAATTTGCCGATTCTAATTCTACCACATTTCTCAATTCTGTCGCAACTTTACCGATGCGTAAATGAGCTTTGAATAAACCGCGCCATTCCTCAGCCAAACAGCGGGCTTGCCACAGCAACTTATCTGCTACCTCGTACTCATTATTTTGACAGAAAATTGCTCGAAAATAAGGCGGATCGATCCAGGTCGCTCGCTGGGATACCGATTGGATTTCGGCTGTAGGTAATGCGATCGCAGGCGCTGCACAGTAAAGAGCCGATTTTTCCTCTAAATCCGACAGTTGGGGCTTCGTAGCCCAGGCATTTTCCACACCCAAACTACAAGTATTTTCATCGTAAATGTTGGGAGTTTCGTCGAGTACGTAGACGACTTGCACCGTGACTTCTTGAGTTGTTACTAAACGAGTTTGATGAGCAATCCAAAGGGTAATATCGAGAGCTGTTTGACTTTGAGGAGAACTGTTGTAACCCACAATAAAATTGATAGATTTTGTCGGTTTTGTCGGTTTTGACTTTTTCTTAGAAACAGGGACTTTTGACTCCGGCAGCAACACCATTTCTTCCGCTAAGTTTTGGCATCCTAATGCACTTTCAAAACGCGCTAAAATTGTTTTGAGATTCACAGGCTAGACCTCTCTTAAGTGAATTTTTTTGTCGGTTCTTCTAGTCGCCCTTGGGTTATTCGTCTTGAGTAAAGTAGCGATCGAGAAAATTCAAAGCGTAGTTTCGCAGTTCGTAATATTCCTGAGATTCCCGCAACTCCTGGCGATCGCGCGGATGCGAAAACGGCACTGCCAAAATCTCGCCGATTGTCGCCGCCGGGCCGTTTGTCATCAACACAATGCGATCGGACATATAGATAGCCTCGTCCACGTCGTGGGTAATCATCATTGCAGCTTGTCTGTGATTTTCCCAGATATCGAGCACCTGTTTTTGCAACTTGCCACGAGTCAGAGCATCCAGCGCTCCAAATGGTTCGTCCATTAATAACATCTTCGGCCGAAGTGCCAAAGCTCGCGCAATCCCAACCCGTTGCTTCATGCCCCCTGAAATTTGATCGGGATATTTATCTGCTGCTGCTGTTAAGTTTACCATTGCTAGGTGTTCATTGACAAGGCTAATCTTCTCAGCGCGGTTGAGATTTTGCAAAACTTCATCAACTGCTAGGCGAATGTTTTCCCGCACCGTCAACCAAGGCAGCAATCCGTAGTGCTGGAATACCATCATGCGATCGGCTCCAGGTTTGCGAATTTCCTTGCCTTCTAGTGTCACGATTCCGCCACTTTGTTGTTCCAAACCTGCTACTATTTTCAGCAGCGTCGATTTGCCACAACCCGAGTGACCGATTACTGAAATAAATTCGTCAGATCCAATACTTAAGTTGATATTTTCCAAAACGCTAAATTCGCTGCCATCAGCATTTTTATACGACTTGAACAAATTGTTTATTTCCAGAAAATTAGCAGATTTGCTGTTAACTTTGTCGTTGGTGGGGGTAGATGTAGAAGTAAATTGAGTCACGGTATTCTCCTAACAAGTAGTAAAGTAATTTAATTTAACTGCGACTGCCTAAACTCTCAAATTTAGCAGTCGATTTCAACTGAGATCTTGCATCAATGTCAATTGGGGCTTTTTCGTGGGGTGGGGCGGGTTTATTTAACTTGTCTGCTACCTTTTAGGCTGTTGGCTTTCCCCGCCCATACAGGTTGTTGAAAATGGTGCAAGATGTCATAGGAACAGCGAAAGCAGTCAAATATTAAGACTGAAAAAAAGATTGAGGGCGATTGGCTCGAATTTCAAAACTATTCAAATAACCCACCGGATCGCTGGGGTCAAATGATTTTTTGTCAATGAAAACTTCCGCAGGTTCGACTTTGTAATCCTCCTGGGGACAATCGATCGCCATTTCGGCAACAATCTTGCGGTAAAGGTCGGTTCTCCAAGCTTGTTTAGCTAATTCATCAGCATTTTTCGGCACCTCCTTAATGTGTCCCCAGCGGGCCGCTTGAGTCATCAACCAAATACTGTGAGACTGCCACAAAAATGTTGAATGATTTCCCGGTATTTGGGGCAAGTTCTTAGGAATGTCATAGAAAATTGTGGTATCTTCAGATATTATAGTGCGGTCTTTTTCATCAAACCCACCATAATTGTATTCCCCAACTATTCCCGGTCGCGTAAATTTGTCGATCGCCCCGTTTTTAGGTTTAGCCCCCGTAAAAGATCGATCGGTCAACAATGCTGCTATTTGACTGCGATTTTCCGGTTTGCTGCAAAACTGACAAGCTTCCACCATTGCCTTCACCAGCGAGTAATAAGTCTTCGGGTTTTCGTCAATGAATGATTGCATTACTCCCAAAACGCGATCGGGATGTCCCTGCCAAACTTCCTTACCTTGCGCGAAGGTAAACCCCACGCCCAAATTACCTTTAATTGCCCGCGTATTCCAAGGTTCTGCCACCATGTAAGCCTGCATCGCCCCGATTCTCATATTCGTTACCATTTGAGGCGGCGGCACAATAATTATCCTAAATTCTTTGAACGGATCGATACCGGCAGCGGCAGATATATAACGCACAAAGTATTCGTAAATAGCAGAACTTAGTACAACTGCCCAGACTTTATTTTCTACTGGTTGACTCTCAAAAAAACCTCGAAATTGCTTGCCAAATTCTTCTAAATTGCCGTTGTATTCGTGCCACGGGCGCAAACCAAAATCCCACATTGCTTTGCTCATCGTCATCGCGTTGCCGTGGCGGTGAATTGTCATTGCCGCGCACATGGGTGCGTGACGCGCTCCTTCGGCACCAATGCGGGCGTTTGTGATGGCGCCGGATACGACTGGGGAGGCGTCGAGGCGCCCGAAAATCAGGCCGTCGCGGGAGGTTGCCCAGCTTGCTTCGCGGTTGAGTTTGACGTTTAAGCCGTATTTGCGGAAAAATCCTTTCTTCCAGGCGATCGCAAATGGTGCACAATCGTTAACGGGTACGTACCCTATGGTTAGATTGGGTTTCTCTAAGGTTTGGGAATTGACGATCGGCTTTACCGCTTCGGCTTCTTCTGTGAGTCCTTTTGCCGATCGATCGGCGTTAATCCCACAACCAGATAAAGCCATTCCCGCCGCCGCACCCATTCCTTGCAAAAACTCCCGCCGATTCCATTCATTGGAAAAGTTATCACTCATACCATTTTAGATTTTAGATTTTAGATTTTAGATTTTAGAATTGAAGAATTGAAGAATTGAAGAATTGAAGAATTGAAGAATTGGCAATTACTGATGAGTTAAGGGTTTGGCTCTAGCAAATCAATTGCATTTTATTTGGAGTTCACTATGATATAATTCTCCATCGTTAATCGCTAACTATCCGCCATCTCAAACCTGAGTTTTTAGCTAATGACTAATGACTACTGACTAATGACTAATAACTAATGACTCTCGATCGATCGATGCGTTACCAATTCCTGAACCTTGCCAACAGCCCAATCGAGCAGCAAACCAGTTAAGCCAATTACAAACACCGCTAAAAATACCGAACTTAGATTCAAACGGCTCCACTCATCCCACACAAAAAAGCCAATTCCTACACCACCAGTCAGCATTTCCACCGCCACAATCACCAGCCAAGCAATCCCCAAACTAATCCGCAAGCCAGTAAAAATGTAAGGCAAACTCGCAGGCAAAATTATCTTAGTAATCCGCCTCCAGCGCGGCATCTCCAACACTCGCGCCACATCCAGATAATCCTTGGAAACGCTAGAGACTCCCAAAGCCGTGTTGATAATTGTCGGCCACAAAGACGTAATAAATATCACAAAAATTGCCGACGGATCTGCTAAATTAAAGATTGATAGAGCGATCGGCAGCCAAGCCAGCGGCGACACCGGTTTGAAGATTTGAATCAGCGGATTGAGCGCCATCATCGCCGGTTTCGACATCCCGATCAGAAATCCCACGGGAATCGCCACAACGGCACCCAGCAAAAATCCTAGCAACACCCGCCGCAAACTCGCCAGCAGCAGCCAGCCAATGCCTAAATCTCCCGGCCCGCGCTGGTAAAATGGATGCAATATGTAATCTAAATTAGCGATTAACGCTTGATACGGAGTGGGAATTAAATCGCTTTTGAAGCTGGCAACAATCCACCACAGGCCAAGAATTCCCAAAAAACCAACCGCCGGCAACAATACATTATCTCGGATGATGACGGGTTTTGTTCGTTTCCAGGCAGCTTGTCCGGCAATTGCGATCGCAGATAAATTAAGTTGAATTGACATTTAAATCTCCTCAGAGTCAGGGGCGGTACAAGAAATCTTGAACAATACCAACCGGAGACACTGACGAAGCCAAACTATCTATTGAAGACAAGTTGACTCTTCAGTCTCTTCTCAATGCCTGCGAAGTTAGCTGACGGGCTAGGACTGAGAGATGCCCTTCTCTAAAGATTTCAAACTCAAAATTACACTCAAATTTGGCAATTTTTAACTTTGGTTTTTAATTCTGTAGGGATTCGCCCCGAAAATTGGTTCCTCCGCTCCAGCCACAGGCTTTGTTTAAGGGCGCAGTGCTGGATTAGGCTTGACTTTTAAGCCAATTTAAATTAACCTAGCACGACCTTCTCATCCTGTCAATACGTCTTTAGGAGTAGGTAGGGGCGATGATCGGCGAAGCCCAAAAGTTGAGAAACAGAACTAATACAATTTGAGATTTTCCATTTTTCGATTTGAGATTAGGCAATGACTGATGACTTAAGGGTTTGGATCGCTGGCCTACAGTTGCTTTTTTTGAAGGGGTATAATAAATGCTGACCAATGACTAATGACTAATGACCAATGACCAATGACTAATGACCAATGACTAATGACTAATGACTTCTTCAAATCAGAAACCGGATAGTTACATAAACAGCCGCAGCCACCAATTGCAAAGCCATCACAGGAAGCCCGTAACGCAGAAAAGTTTGAAAAGAAATCCGGCGCCCGTGCAGCTCAGAAATTCCCGCAGCCACAATATTAGAAGAAGCTCCTACCAAAGTGCCATTTCCTCCTAAAGTTGCCCCGTACATCATCGCATAAAACAGTGGCAGCACAGCAGGTGGAAACTGCCCTGCAAAATCGGGTGCCAGCACCTCCGTCGGTGCGAGTCCGACATTCACAACATACTGTTTTAACAGTGGCACCATCGCCACAACAAGCGGAATATTTGGCACCACGCTCGACATCAAACCCACGAAAAATAACAGCGTTAAAGAACCAAGAAAAATATTTTTACCTAAAATAGCTGCTAAAATTCCCGACATCCCAGCGATGACTCCGGTTTTTTCCAAACCGCCAATTAGCACAAATATCGACATGAAAAATAGCAGCGTACTCCAATCTAAATCCCGTAAAATATTGTTCAAAGAATCTATTTTGGAATGGTGAGCCAAGAGCATTGCCAAAGCCGCCCCCAACAAAGCCACGGCTGCTGGTGAAATTGGCACGGGCAGCGACTCTCCCACTACAAAAAATGTCAGCACGAAAGCTATAATTAAACCGCCCACCGCTAACACTCGCGGATGATTGATTTTTGGGTGTGGCAAATGTTCCAAATCATCCAATTCTTTGTGCCAGATTTCGGGGAACATCCACGGCAGAATAACTAAGATGACTGCTACGGCGATCGCCCCACCTAAACTTAACTTTAACAGGTAATCTGTAAAGCTCATGTTAATCGCATCGCCGACTATGAATGTCGCCGGATCTCCCACGATTGTCAGCAGTCCCGAACTGTTAGCCACAAATACCATTAAAATCAGCAGCGGCACAAAATCTACACCGACTTCTTCTGCCATTGGCGGTATTAACGGTGCTAGCAGCATGACAGTCGTGGCGTTGGGTAAAACTGCACAAATTGGGGTAGTAATTCCGACAATACCAAGCAAGAGATTTTTGCCTTTGCCTTTCGCCAAAAGCACCATTTGAGTTGCCAAGTAGTCGAATATCTTGGTAGGCTCAAAGGCTCTCACCATGACCATGACTCCAAAAAACAAGCCCAGCGTTCCGTGACTGCGACTAATATATTCGATCGCATCCTTTAACGTCATTACGTGGGTGAAAACCAGAATCAGCGCTCCCAGAAATGCCGCAATTGTGAGGTGTATCCATTCTGTAATTATTAAGAAAACTACACCGATAAATGTGGCCGCAGCGATCGCAGCTTGCACGTTTTCCATTTAGTCCCCTGACAAAATTAAAAATTAAAAATTCAAACCTCTCGGATTGAGGGATTATACTACTTTATGGCTATTAGGTCAATAAGTTTAAGTGCTCCTTTTGGCAGCACCAAGCTGGAATGTATTCATAGTGAGAGTTGCAGCACAGGGAAAAATTAGAGCGAAACTACTTCTTTTGGCAGGCTCGCGTGGGGGTGAAGTTTGGTATGGCGATCGGGCGATCGCTCAACTACAATGAAACATGGGGAATATCTGCCAAACTTCGCCCCCACGCAGACATTATGGACTACAGCCAACTGCTCGCCGACAAAACCGATACCATCCTCAAAAACTGGATTGAAGCAGTACGCTTGGATCGGAAAATAGAAAGCGCTGACACCTTGCCACACTCTGCGATCGAAAATCACATACCTCACCTGTTGGGGGCGATGGTCACAGTGCTTTCACAATCTCAAAACAGCGACATAAAAGCAATAATTGAAGCCAGTTTAGACCACGGGTTTCTGCGAGCAGAACAAGGCTACGATGCCGCAGAAGTAGCTCGGGAATACCATTTATTGCGTCAAGTAATATTCTCCCACTTAGAAGCACCATTGCTAGCAGGAACCACCGCCGACGTATTCAGAGCTTTTCGGCTCATAGATGCCGTAGTAGACGAAGCAATTGCCCAGTGTTTCGATAGCTACGTCGCTCAGAGGCTCCAGGAACTTCAACAAATCCAAACTCAGTTAGAACTGAACAATCAAGAACTCTCTCGCCTGGTCAGCGTCAACCAAGAAAACCTCTACCATTTAGCTCACGAACTCAAAACTCCCCTCAACTCAATTATCGGTTATTCCGAACTATTTTTGCGCCAAGAAAAATGGCAAGCCGAAATCAAAGATACTCTCCCCGGCATCGAACACATCGAGCGAGTATTGCGCAACGGCAGACAGTTGCTGCGCCTGATTAACGATACCCTAGAACTTTCTCGCGCCGATGCCGGCAAAATTAAACTTAACCTGCGGCAAACTAATGTACAATCTCTAATTAATACCGTAGTAGAAATGATGCAGCCAATGGCTGATGCTAAGGGATTAAAGCTCGCTGTTACCAGCGACTGCGCCCCCACACAAGTAATCGCCGACGGACAGCGGCTGCAACAAATTCTCACCAACCTGCTGAGCAATGCCATTCGCTATACAGAATCTGGTAGCATTGAATTAAGTTGCTGCCGTGCTGGAAATGCAAATTGGTCGATCGCCATTACAGATACCGGCATCGGCATCGCTCCCGCACATACCAACCGCATCTTTGAGCCATTCTTTCAAGCCTCAGAAGCCGGCCAACAGCACTTTCCCCCCGACAGCACCGGTTTGGGATTAGCTATAGTATCGCGGCTCGTTACCCTGATGCAAGGCAAAATCGAGCTCGCATCAGAAATCGGAGTCGGCTCAACTTTTACCGTGATTCTCCCCTTAGAAGTTAAAATACTTCAAGCAGTAACCTAAACATTAAGTTCAAATTTTTAGATCCGAAAATCAGAAAATCCTATGCCCGCAGCCAGCCTTAGCCCTTCCACAGCATCCTTTCCCCTCACCGCCGTAGTTGGGCAAGAAGCAATCAAATTAGCCCTGCTGTTGGCAGCAGTAGATCCCGGATTGGGAGGAGTTGCGATCGCCGGACGCCGCGGTACAGCAAAATCAGTAATGGCCCGCGCCTTGCATTCCCTACTGCCACCAATTGAAATTGTCAAAGACTCTTTTTGCAACGCTGAACCTGATGAAATTATTGCAGAAAATGCCTCTGACCTGTCAGAAGAAAACGGGCAAGATGCCCGTTCCACAAATACAAATCCAGCCACCGAAATAATTCCCACACCATTCATTCAAATTCCCTTGGGTGTCACCGAAGACAGACTCTTAGGTTCAGTCGATGTCGAACAATCAGTAAAATTCGGTCAAACTGTATTTCAACCCGGACTCTTAGCCCAAGCAAATCGAGGCGTACTTTATGTAGACGAAATTAACCTCCTCGATGACAATATTTCCAACCAATTGCTCACAGTATTAACCGAAGGCCGCAACCAAATAGAGCGCGAAGGAATTAGCTTCCAACATCCCTGCAAACCTCTGTTCATTGCCACCTACAACCCCGAAGAAGGCCCCCTCAGAGAACATTTGCTCGATCGCATCGCGATCGTCCTTTCCGCCGACGCAGCCCTCGAACTACAAGAAAGAGTCTACGCAGTAGAACAAGCTTTATCCTACTCCAGCTCGCCCCAAGAATTTCTCAACCAATACGCCGAAGACACCGACAACCTCAAAACCCAAATCATCCTCGCCAGAGAATGGCTCAAAGATGTCACCATTAAACGCGAACAAGTTGCCTACTTAGTAGAAGAAGCCATCCGCGGCGCAGTTCAAGGACACCGCGCCGAAATATTCGCAGTGCGCGTCGCCCGCGCCTGCGCCGCCATCGAAGGACGTACAGAAGTTAACGCCGAAGACTTGCGCCGCGCCGTAGAATTAGTCATCGTACCCCGCGCCACCGTCATCCAATCTCCCCCAGACGAAAACTCTCCTCCTCCCCCGCCGCCACCACCCCAAAAGCAGTCAGAACAAGAACAAGACGAACCAGAAAACGAGCAAGAAGACGAAGAAAATCAAGAGGATGAAGACAACCCCGAACCTCAAGAAGAACCAGAGCAAGATACCATTCCCGAAGAATTTCTGTTTGACCCCGAAGGCGTAATTCTCGACCCCAGCGTGCTTTTATTCGCCCAACAATCCGCCAACAAACAAGGCAAATCCGGCAGCAGAACCACCATTTTCTCCGAAGATAGAGGCCGTTACGTCAAGCCAATATTGCCCAAAGGCCCAGTCCGTCGCATCGCCGTTGACGCGACTCTTAGGGCCGCCGCACCTTACCAAAAAGCCCGCCGCCAAAGGAATTCAGACCAGGAACCCGCGGCGAGTTCCAGCCCAAATCGAGATAAGCGGGTATTTGTGGAACAGGGAGACATTCGGGCGAAGCGCTTAGCCCGAAAAGCTGGAGCTTTAGTCGTATTTGTCGTGGATGCTTCGGGTTCCATGGCGCTCAACCGGATGCAGTCGGCCAAAGGTGCTGTCATGCAGCTACTCACCGAAGCTTATCAAAGTCGCGACCAAGTTGCGCTGATTCCCTTTCGCGGAGAACAAGCAGAAGTATTGTTACCGCCGACTCGATCGATAGCCTTGGCCCGCAAGCGTTTGGAACGATTGCCCTGCGGCGGCGGTTCCCCCCTGGCCCACGGTTTGACTCAGGCGGTGCGCGTGGGAGTTAATGCGCGGCAGTCTGGAGATATCGGTCAAGTGGCGATTGTTGCTATTACTGACGGACGCGGTAATATTCCTTTGGCTCGTTCTTTGGGCGAACCGATTTTAGATGGCGAAAAGCCGGATATTAAGAAGGAGTTGCTAGAAATTGCTGCCAAAATTCGCGGTTTGGGAATGCAGTTGCTGGTGATTGATACCGAGAGCAAGTTTATTTCGACCGGCTTTGCGAAGGAGTTGGCCAAGACTTCTGGCGGGAAATACTATCATTTGCCGAAAGCTTCGGAACAGTCGATCGCAGCTATGACTAAAAATGCTCTGCGCGACGCGATCGGCTAAAATCCTTAACGGACACGCGGGAAGTCCCGCGCTCTAACGCAGGGCGTGAGCGTCGGGATGAAAGCCGAGCGAGGTGAGGAGTCCCATTTGCCCACAAGCTACTAGGCGTAAGCCATAGAGAGATGGGCTCCTCGGCGACGAGATGAGCAAACTCCTTGCATTTTCTTTGTATATCAGCTATAATATTATCAGCAACCTTGGTTAATGATAATGTATCAGGCTTACAAGTTCCGACTATATCCGACAGCCGAACAGCAGCAGTATTTTGCTGGTGCTTTCGGCTGTTCGCGTTGGTTGTGGAATTACAGCCTAAATATGAGTCAGGAAACATACAAGGCTACGGGTAAGGGGCTAAGTCGAGGTGCGATCCAAGGTTTATTACCTCAGCTAAAAATAGAATATCCTTGGCTGAAGAAAGGGGCTTACTCGCAATCTCTACAGGTTGTTGCGCTAAATCTGTCTGTTGCCTACCAAAACTTCTTTGAGAAAAAAGCTGGATTCCCTAGCTTCAAATCAAAGCACGGTCGGCAATCTGTCAGCTATCCTCAGAATGTCAAGGTTGGCGAAAAGTCGATCAAGCTACCTATCATTGGTGAAGTGAATTGCAAAGTTCATCGCACTTTTGATGGCACAGTTAAGACTGTTACCGTATCTAAAAACCCAGATGGAAAGTATTTTGCTTCTATCTTGGTTGATGATGGCATCAAGAGCGTAGAAACTACTGCGAAAGGCAAGGCAATTGGTTTAGATGTAGGCTTGATTGACTTCTGTGTAACTAGCGATGGCAGTAAGTATAAAAACCCTCGTCACCTCAAGAAACATAGCAAAAACCTCAAGCGCAAACAGCAAAAACTCAGTCGTAAACAGAAAGGAAGTAGCACTAGAAACAAAGCTAGAAGATTAGTGGCTAAAGTCCACTCTAAAATCAAACGTGTTCGCGAGGATTTTCTGCACAAACTGTCCCGCAAGATAGTAGACGAAAACCAAGTCATTGCAGTAGAAGATCTAAATGTCAAAGGCATGGTACGCAACCACTGTCTAGCCAAAGCAATTAGCGATGCTGGCTGGGGGATGTTCGGAACAATGCTCAAGTACAAAGCTGAGAAAGATGGGAAAACCTATATTGAGGTTGAGCGATTTTTCCCTAGCTCCAAAACTTGCAATAATTGTCTGCACAAAGTATTTGAGATGCCATTGGATGTTCGTCATTGGGATTGTCCTAAATGTAAATCTCGAAACGATCGCGACGTGAATGCGGCAAAAAATATCAGAGATGAAGCCTTGCGGTTTTTGGCATTAGGAACGAGTGCTGCTGCCAGTGGAGGGAATGTAAGTCGTGGTGGCAAGATTTCGGTCTTGTCGAACGCGGTTCCCCTTGAAGCTGGAAGCCCGCTCTCTACCCGATAGGGTGAGAGTCGGGTAGTTCACATCGAGATTCACTAGCCTGGATCGTGGCACAGGCATCTTCCCTGTGTCCTGAATTGTGGCACAGGCATCTTCCCTGTGTTGCATCTACTCTTAACAATCTAAAAACTTTGATTTTTGCCAAAACTCTCCTGTTTAACTCTCCCTCTCCGGCGAGTCATCACCAGCGAACCGGCGACTAAAACCAACCCCGCCAGCATTGAAGGCTCAGGAATTTTCACCGGCCCAGCCGCCCGGTTTACCGTTCCCGAGTTCGGGCTCGGTAAAATTGTACCTTGCGCGGATTGACCAGTCAGAGCCAGCAGCAAATGTTCTGAACCCTGCGATGAAGTGGCAGTAGAAACGGCACTGACATTAGCTGCAAGGGCAGCTTGACCGCCGGAAATAAGGGTAGTTGCCGCCAATAGAATTCCGGCGGCAGGTGGGAATAATGTGCGAGCAAAAAAGGTGGGCATTAGATATTACCTGTTTGGCATTTTGTCGATCGAACTAAATACTTTCACGATTAATTTGCTTTACATACCCTGTCTCGACCACTTTCGCAACCCACCCAACCGCTTAAAAATTTAAGATTTATTTTATAGTTGAGATGATTCAGATTTCCGGGCTGTAGTTTCAACTAAGTCACCAATCAAAAACCTAAAATCAATGGGAGTCCCTGACTCAATCATAAACTGCTCAATCCCAAATCGTAAATCCCAAATTCCAAATTGATTAACTTCAGCTATGTATTTGCAATGCGATCGACTTTTAGGTTGCCCATCGCCGCCAATAGCACCGGTACTTTAACCTCAATTATAGCTCTACGACGACTGACAACGGTCTCAGACATCGTTCCCCGACAACGACCGCAGGGTGGAGATTTACTGGTACGGCGTTGATTATAAACAATCACTTCCAGGTAGGAAGTGATCTCACCCCCGTTCTTTATCAAATCTTTAAACTACTTCATGTTTTGTCAACAAACTGTAAAGCTGTCAAAATATAGATAGCAAATCTCAGCCAAAATTAGGTAACATCCTCGTGAGTAACACCAGCAACTTCCGCGAAGCCGTGCGCGAGGCCAAAAACCACGCGCTGGTTGGCCCCAACGTCATCGCTAACGCTCTCCCCTTCGTGGGCGGCGGACTTGTCTTAACTGCTGTCGGCACCTACGGCGGCCTCGGAGTCATCCGCAACTATCCCGGTATCTTCTTTCCCACGTTTATTGCTGCGATCGTCCTAGAATTAATTCTGTTCTTCGTCGCCAGCGCCGCCGCCGAACAAAACAACAAAAACACCGCCTTGCCCCTGCTGGCTACCTACAGCCTGCTTTCCGGCTACACCCTCAGCGGATTGGTATTTACAGCCCTCAGAACCCAAGGCGTCGGTATCGGCGGCATCGGTTTTGCAGCCCTCGGCTGCGGCATTACTTTCATCGCCGCCCGCCAAATAGGCTCCAACTTGTCGGAAGCAGACGGCATGGCCCTCACCAAGACTATCAGTTTAGGTGTCATTGCTTTGTTAGTAGTCGTTGGCGGTCAATTTCTGCTGTCGCTGTTTGGCGTTTACACCCCAACTTGGTTGGAAATTGGCATTTCTGGCATCGGCGTGTTTATATTTGCTGGTGCTGCGATCGTCGATTTTTACATCTTACCCCGCACCTACCACGACGACCAGTATTTGCCCGCCGCCCTGTCGATGTACTTGACTTACATCAACTTGTTCATCTTCATTCTGCGCCTGATGATTGCTCTCAACGGTCGCGATTAATCATTGAAAGTTTAGCTTAAAAACAACCGCAGCGCGATCGACATCCGGCTGCGGTTTTTTATTACCTTGACAATTCCCGCTTGCATCCGCGTTCATCCGCGTTCATCCGCGGTCAAAAAATATTTTTTAGTATTTGTGGCACAACAAGTGAGCCACAAGCTAAGATTAATATAATCACCCACAACGCTGGAGAAATCACAGTGGAAATTCTAGAGACCAAACACAATATCGAAATTTTGTGCGATCGACTAACCAACCTACAAGACTGTCTTTGACTCAGCCTTAACCGCCGAAAGCCAAAAGTTACAACAGCTAGCAGCACAGCCGGAATCTGGCAAAAGCATCAAGACAGTTGAACGACCACTCCAAGAACTAGACGCACTCCAATCCTATCAGGCAAAACTCAACCAGTGCCAAACAATTTTGGCAGATGCTACAGCAGCACTGGAGTTACTCGAATTTCAAGCAGACGACGAACTAGAGCAAGAACTTCAAACTAATTTAGCTCAACTAAACCACTCTCTCCAAGAGTATGAAATAGAGCAATCCTTGAGCGGGCCTTGCGACAAAAATGGAGCCTACCTCATAATTAAGGCCGGAACAAACGGTATCGATGCTCAATACTGGGCAGAAATGTTGCTCAGAATGTATATTATGTGGGGACTAAGCCGAGGCTACCAAGTTGCGGACGTTGAATCTTCCCCAGCGCCTGAAATAGGAATTATTTCTACAACCTTGGAAATAGACGGACGTTACGCTTGCGGCTATCTCAAGTCAGAAACCGGAATACACCGACTTAAACGGAAATCGCCTTTTAATATTACCATAATGCGACTCTCTTCTACAGCGACGGTGGAAATTTTGCCAATGTACGTGCAATTGGAGATTGCACAGCAGGATTTAAGAGCCATATTACCCAATCTCAATCAGAATACTAACGGAACCAAAGCATGGGTGAAAATTGTGCATATTCCTACTGGTATTTCTGCCATTTGTGACGGATGTCGCACTCAAATGCAAAATAAAGACAAGGCTTTGGCGGTTCTCAAGAGCAAACTGTTTGCTATTATGCAAAGGCAAGGAGTTCAGCAGCTTGCAGACATTCAGTGCGATCGGCTAAAAACATTCCTCAACCAACCAATTCGAGAATATCAATTTGCCAGCGACAGCGCAAACCAGGACAAAGTTTTGGATTTCCGTACAGGAATCGAAACAACAGCCGTCGCCGAGGTACTCGACGGCAAGATTGACCCATTCATCAAAGCTGGTCTGCTGCTGAAAAATTGATTTGCACAGATTGAACCCAATTTCAGCTAAAATCGACAAGACACCACAAAACTAGGAGAACTCACAGTGGAAGTTCTAGACATCAAACACGATATTGAAACATTGTCCGATCGACTGGGTACCACCCAGGACTATCTTTGACATCCCCGCACTCACAGCCAAAATCCAAGATTTAGAGCAAATCTGCGCCCAACCGGCATTCTGGGACGACCAAGAACAAGCTCAAGGAACCCTCCAAGAACTGAATGACTTCAAATCTCATTTAGACCAATACCACGGCTGGCAGACTAGCCTAGAAGACGCTAGAGCTATTTTAGAACTGCTGGAGTTAGACGCAGACGAGTCCCTGTTCCAAGAAGCCTCATCGAGTCTTTCCCAATTAACCCGCGAACTTGACCAGTGGGAACTGCAACAATTACTCTCTGGGCCCTACGACGAAGGCGGCGCGGTTTTGACAATTAACGCCGGGGCCGGCGGTACAGATGCTCAAGATTGGGCCGAAATGCTGCTGCGGATGTACACCCGCTGGGGTGAAAGTCAGGGTTACAAGGTACATTTAACCGAGATTTCTGAGGGAGAGGAAGCAGGCGTGAAATCTGCGTCTTTGGAAATTGTCGGCCGCTACGCCTACGGCTACATGAGGTCGGAAAAAGGTACTCACCGTTTGGTGAGAATTTCGCCGTTTAACGCTAATGACAAGCGTCAAACAAGTTTTGCGGGCGTTGAAGTGATGCCGGTGCTCGATCGATCCGTTAAACTGGATATTCCAGAAAAAGATTTGGAAGTCACGACTTCTCGCGCAGGCGGCAAGGGCGGACAAAATGTTAACAAGGTAGAAACGGCTGTCCGCATCGTTCACCTTCCGACTGGTTTAGCCGTCCGCTGTACCGAAGAACGCAGTCAGTTGCAAAATAAAGAAAAAGCTCTCGCCTTACTCAAAGCTAGGCTGTTGGTGGTTGCTAGGGAACAGCGCGCCGCCGAAATTGCCGAGATTCGCGGCGATATGGTAGAGGCGGCTTGGGGCAACCAAATTCGCAACTACGTGTTTCACCCCTATCAAATGGTCAAGGATTTGCGGACTGGAGTGGAAACAACTGCCGTCTTAGATGTGATGAACGGCGAATTAGAGCCGTTTATTCAAGCTTACCTGCGCCAGGAAAATCAGTTGGTCAGTTGACAGTTGACAGTTGACAGTTGACAGTTGGTCAGTATCCGCTCAATAGCTCGGGGTAGACTACTGCGTTTGGAACGATTTTGCGATATTTAACGCTCATCATTGAGCGATTTACCCCGATTTATTGAGCGGATACGTTGGTCAGTTGGTCAGTTGGTCAGTAGTCAACTGTCAATTAACTGTCAACTGTCAATTGTCAACTATCAACTGAATGAAGAACCTATTTTCTGGTATAATTTTGGGGTTTTGGTCGATCGCCCGACATCCAACAGGTCGCGCCGCCAGAAACCTTGATATGATAAAACTTGATCTAACGAACCAAAGGAGAAAGAATGACCCAAGTTGTAATCGGCGAAAATGAAGGGATTGAGTCAGCCCTACGACGGTTTAAGCGACAAGTTTCCAAAGCGGGAATTTTTCCCGACATGAGAAAGCACCGCCACTTTGAAACCCCCCTCGAAAAGCAGAAGCGCAAAGCTATTGCTAGAAGGACTAAGAGACGCTTCCACCGCAACAACAAACCCTAGAACTAGCAGTGAACTACCTACACCAACCGCTATGCGGTATGGAGTAGGCTTCCCAATTCATCGGGAGTCGCCGCTACGGTAGTAGACTTTCGCCCATACCGCTTTGGTCTTACACTCCCTCCAAGGGCAGTAGCGCTGGTTCCCAGCGCCAATATCCGCAAGCCTTCATTTCTGATGTTGACCGCTGCATTGATATCTCGGTCATGCCGTTGTCCACAATGAGGACAAGCAAACATCCTGACCGATAGATCCATATGTGGCACTCGCAGCAAGGTGTTAGAGCAAAGGTGAGACGAAGGGAAAAATCGGTCTACTTCTAGATAGATTTTTCCTTCCTGCTCTGCTTTGTACTTGAGCATGGTGCAGAACGTTCCCCAACCGACATCGCTGATTGCTTTAGATAGGCTGTGATTCTTCACCATGTTCTTAACTGCAAGGTCTTCCACCACAATCACTTGGTTTTCGTTGACTATCTTGCGGGATAGTTTGTGGAGGTAATCTTCTCTGACTCGTGAAATTTTTGAATGAACACGCGCCAAAGCTTTTTTAGCCTTGCGTCGTTTGTTCGTTGTCTTATCCTTTTTGCGGGAAAGTTTGCGCTGTTTCCGTTTCAGGTTGCGCTCATGCTTCTTGAGATGGCGAGGATTCTGAAACTTAGACCCATCTGAAGTGACCGCAAAATTAGTTAAACCCAAATCAATCCCAATCGCTTTACCGCCATCGCTAGATTCCGGTTTTTCCATCCCATCATCAATGAGCAACGAGGCATAGTAGCGCCCATCAGTCATTCCCGATAGCGTGACAGTTTTGAGGGTTCCCAGGATTTCACGATGAACCTTAGCTTTCACCGTTCCAAGATTTCCGGGAAACTTAATCTCAGTATCATTCAAAACTTTGACGTTTTGAGGGTACTGGATCGATTGTCTGCCGTGGCGATTCTTGAAAGTGGGATAACCAGCACGACCATCAAAGAAGTTGATGAACGCTTGAGAGAGATTCAAAACCGATTGTTGAAGGCATTGCGAATAACATTTTTTGAGCCATTCAAATTCAGTCTTCCATACCGGGATCTGTTTCTTCATGTTGTAAGCAGACAAGCCTTTACCCGTCTCTTTGTAGGTCAACGACATGACAGAAAGAGCTTGATTCCAAACCCAACGAACACAACCGAAAGCTTGTGCCAGGTGTGCTTGCTGTTCGCCTGTAGGATAAATTCTGACCTTGATTGCTTTCAACATCGGTGTATTTTAACACACTTACAGGACTACGATAAGAAGTTGCGATCGAGTTTTGGTTGAGAGCAAAGTCTAGTGTGGCAATTCTTCAACTCTCCCCCTTCCTCGTTTTCAGTATCGGTCGGAGGAGGTTTCAGTCTTGCCCTGCTTTCATCCCACGCTAACCGAAGCGGTATGGCGTGGGGATTCCCAGGAGCTAGCTAAATTGATTCGGCACATATAATGCCTTGCGATTCTAGTACCGCAGCGACTCGGAGAATCACCGCTTCGCTGTAGGGAGCACCAACAATTTGTACCCCCAAGGGCAAAGCGCCGGGCCGCTGTACTGGTACGCAAAGCACCGGCAAGCCTATAAATGATAGGGGTTGGGTGAACAGTCCCAGATTGGGACGCACTCTTGTTTCTTGTCCGGCGATGACCATTTTCTCGACGCCAATTTCAGGAGCCGCGATCGGCGTGGCGGGTGCGAGAATGATATCTGTATGTTGGAATATTGCACGAATTTGAGACCGATACCACTGTCTGAATCTCTGTGCTTGCACGTACCATGTCGCAGGAATCAGGGTTCCAGCCAAAAAACGATCGCGCGTGGCGGGATCGAAGTCTTGAGGGCGCGTCCGCAAATTCTCCAAATGCAAGTTTCCACCCTCGCAAGCAGTTATTATAAACGCTGCCGCCCTCGCGCGATCGGATTCCGGTATGCTGACAGTTGCAAGCCCCCCGATTTTTCGGGGGTTTGTTGTTGTTGTTTCCGTCTCAATACCACAATTCAAGACATTTGTCAAGGTTCGGGCAACTATTTCTACAGCATCCATAGCTTCCGGTTCGGCCCCAGTAGCGAAATAGCCGTCAGCAACAGCAATTCGCAATCCTTCAATTCCTGTATTTAACTGTGGCGAGGTAAGTTCTGGCGGGCGTTGAGTGCAAACTGGATCGCGAGAATCTGGGCCTTGCAGGATATCATACAGTAGCGCGATGTCTCGGAGCGATCGCCCGAACGGCCCCACGCAATCCAAACTACTCGAAAACAAAAAAGCACCGGCCCTTGACAAACGGCCGTAAGTAGGCTTAAAGCCAAACACACCGCACAAAGCAGCGGGTACGCGGATGGAACCGTTAGTATCGGAACCGAGGGTGAAGGGAACTAAACCGGCGGCGACTGCTGCTGCGGAACCGCCGCTAGAACCGCCGGCGATGCGCGCAGTATCGCGGGGATTGCGAGTTGGCCCGTAGTGGCTGTTTTCCGTGACGAAACCGTAGGCGTACTCATCCATGTTGAGCGTGCCTACAAGCACAGCCCCGGCTTGTCTGAGTCGGGCGACCCCCGCCGCGTCTTGGCTCGCCGGAGGGTTGTCAGCGTTGATTTTTGACCCTGCTAGAGTGGTAATTCCGCTGACATCGAACAAGTTTTTGACCGCGAAGGGAACGCCTGCTAAAGGGCCTGGGTTTTCGTTGCGCGCGATCGCATTATCTATCTTTTCGGCTGCTGCGATCGCACTTTCTGCGGTGATGGCAGTAAAGCAATTGAGTGTTTTATCTCGATCGGCAATTCGTTCTAAAGCAGCATTTACAACCGCTGTCGCTGCAATTTTACCACTTTTAACAGCGGATGCTGTAGCGACTGCATCCGCTCCTGCTAAAAATTTGGCTTCATCTGCGTTCATCGGCGGTAAAAAATCTAAGGTTCAAACACTGGTGCAGCTTCGATTTCTGGGGGTAAGGGGAATTCTGTAACGAGTCGGGCGATCGCTGCTATCCTCTCGAAGTTTACCACAACGCCGGGACGATGTTCTGGGTCTAAGGGTAAGTTTATCAGTTCGGCGGTGCGATCGACGTATTCTTCTATATTAGTCATTTTTTTTCTGGCTAGCGTTGGAGTGCGATCGATTATTGTATTGTAAGGGCGATCGGGCTGTCAGTTATTTTCGAGCAGTTTTTTGTATTCCTCAGATTGTCTGATATCATCTAAAGGCGATATAGGTTCAGTTGGGCGATCGGGAAAAAAAATTATACATACCTGTTTTTTACAAGACTGCGAACTTTTATTAATTTCTATTTGAATTTTTCCTTTTTGCCAACTCTTGGAACCATTTTTTAGAACTTGACAATCGATTCCTTCTTGAGGCGATTTCCAGTTTATAATCCCCATAATTTTTGTTTCTTCATCAATCAATAGATATTGCATCAACTGAATTATCCCCTTCTCACGTTGGTTAGTTTCTGCTACATAATCCTGATTCATTATCTTGTTAAACTTACTGGAGGCTAGCTCTTTAAATCGGCGAACCGTAAAAGTAGCTTTACCCAATAACAAAACATCATCGCCGTCTAGTGCCTCATACCTTCTATAGATGCTTCTATAGAATTTAAGTATTTCGTCCATTTTATTTCACAATTTTCTGCTGCTTTACATTTGATACCATTTCAAGCTATCTAAGTCAAGCTGGTCAACAAAATCAATTGACTATCGCACTTTTCCAACTCAAACAGTGACAGTTTCCCGCAACTTCTCAACAGCCACATCCAGCGGAGGCAAATCAAAATCCTCAGCATCCATCAATTCCTTAACCTTATCAAAAATCTCAACCTCCGCCTCTTCCTGATCCGTTAGCTTATCATAAAAATAAGGGTCAGTAAACCACTGTTCAAAAGCTATCATTAACAACCCATTAGGCGAAAGTTCAAACTGCCAATACTTAGAAACCCTTTTGTCAACCACTTCAAACATCGGTGCCGGATTATGGATGGGATAATAGCTGTAATTATCGTCGCAGATATAGTACCAAATAGTTCCTTTCCATTCTCGGATAGCGTAAACAACATATTCCTTGCCTATAGTTAGTGATAACTCAACTGTTCTGATGTAACCGCGTGGGGGATCTATATAATTTTCAGGGAGAGATACACCAGTCTTAGCAATACAACGAATTTTCATAACTTGATTACCTACATATTTTTAGGTGCTGTTTTAGGATACTGTCGCTTGAACTTGAACTCCACCTCTTGAAAAGTCTGACTGTTCCGAAACCAATGAACTTGTACAGAATATCCATTAACTTCAAAAGCCTCAATACTTGTCATCTTATCCCAATATTCAGAATTACCGCCATAAAGAGCAACAAGTCTCGGTGCATCCCCCAGCAGTTTATCTGTACCGCAATGAATTACTATGCAATTACCAACCTTAGCATCTTGCAGCAGCAATTGCTCCGGTAAATTTCTCGGTTCCTCATCGGGAATAGCACCTTGATTCATAGTGTAACAGTTTCAGATGTCATCGCTCAAAAAAGTATGTGAGTCAAAGGGAAAAGACTAAATTGACTTTCACTCTTTCTCAACTCAAACAGTGACAGTTTCCCGCAACTTCTCAACAGCCAAATCCAGCGGAGGTAAATCAAAATCCTCAGCATCCATCAATTCCTTAACCTTATCAAAAATCTCAACCTCCGCCTCTTCCTGATCCGTTAGCTTATCATAAAAACAAGAATCGTTTAACCACTGTTCAAACACGAACCTCAACACCCCATTCGGGTTAAGCATAAACCTCCAATACTTAGAAACTCGGTTATCAACTACTTCAAACAGCGGTGCAGGAGTCTGTATGGGATAATAGCTGTAATTATCATCACAAATATAATACCAAACTATTCCCTGCCATAATCTGATGGCATAAACCACATATTCCTTGCCAACAGTCAACGGCAATTCAATTTTTTGAGTATAGCCTCTTGCCGGATCGAGATAATTTTCCGGTAAGTGTTCTCCAGTATTAGAAATACAGCGAACTCTCATAATTTGTCTACCTATAAATTCTTAGATGCTGTTTTAGGATATTGTCGTTTGAATTTTAATTCAACTTGTTGTAAAATTTGCTTATTTTCAAACCAGTGTACTTGTACGGAAGCTCCATTAATTGCAAAAGCCTGAATGCTAGTTATTTTGTACCAGTCTTCGGGATTGCCTCCGTATATGGCAACAAGTCTAGAGACATCTCCTAGTATATCGTCAGGCCCGCCCTGAATAGATCTACAATTACCAGCCTTAGCATCTTCGAGGATCAGTTGCTCTTGCAAGTTTCTCGGACTCTCGTCGGGAATAGCACCTTGACTCATAATTTAACATTTTTAGATATTATTTGTCAAATACCATGAAAACAAATTTTAGGTGGTAGAGTTTCAGCCAGCAACTTTCCCCGCGAAATCACATACAGAACCGTCGCACGTCTCCTAATAGCATCGTAACAGCTATCAGAATCTAACACAATTAAGTTGGCAGGTTTCCCCACATCTATGCCATAACTTTCATCTCCCACATTTAAAGTTTTAGCACCGCTTCCAGTCACCATATCAAAACAAGCTTTTATCTCAGACATTCCCGTCATCTGACAAACATGAACCGCCATGTGAGCCACATCCAACATATTCCCAGTACCCAAACTGTACCACGGATCTTGCACGCAGTCGTGTCCAAAACTGACATTCAAACCATGCTGCCATAACTCCTTAACCCGCGTCACTCCGCGACGTTTCGGATAAGTATCCGCGCGGCCTTGCAATGTGATATTAATCAAAGGATTGGCAATAAAATTGATGTGCGATTTTTGCAAAATTCCCATCAGCTTAAACGCATAGGCATTATTGTAAGAACCGAAAGCCGTCGTGTGGCTAGCAGTCACCCGCGAACCCGCACCTGTTCTAATCGCACAAGCTGCTACAACTTCCAAAAATCTCGACTGTTCGTCATCGATTTCATCGCAGTGGATATCAATTAATTTATTGTATTTTTCTGCAAGTTCAAATATGCGGTGAACCGATTTTACTCCATCTTCCCGTGTCAACTCGTAATGCGGAATCCCGCCCACAGCATCCGCACCCATATCCAGAGATTTATCTAAAAGTTTGTCGTTTCCAGGACTCCCATAAATCCCGTCTTGGGGAAAAGCCACAACTTGCAAAGTCATCCAATCTTTGACTTCTTCTCGAACTTCCAAAAGTCCTTGCAAAGCAGTCAGCGTCGGTTCGCTAACATCAGCGTGACTCCTGACAAACAAAATCCCTTGAGACGCTTGCAGCCTTAAAGTTTCAATCGCCCGTTTTTTGACATCATCCAGAGTTAAACCTTGCTTGCGTTCACCCCAAATTTGAATTCCCTCAAACAAAGTGCCGCTTTGATTCCATCGCGGTTCCCCGCAGTCAAAGCAGAATCGAGATGAATGTGCGACTCCACAAACGGAGGACTAACTAAATTGCCTTGAATGTCGATTTCCTGTTCGCCCATTCCTGATATGCGCGGCGATACCGCAACTATTGTATCATCATCGATCGCAATATCCACCGTTTCGCGATCGCCCGCACCCAACAAACGACATCGGCGCAGAACCATGCTATACTTTTGTTCACACATCCTATTTATTTCTTTCTCTTCCATCTCTTCCTCTGTGCCCTCTGCGCCCTCTGCGGTCAAAAAATCTTACTCAAAAAAACAACCCATAACGAAAAATAATCACCAGGAAGAAAGCGCAACGACAAATCACCAAAATCAGACAATCTCAAACTCCAGATTGTGATGCTTCACCAAATCAAAGCTAAAATGGTCAACCACATTAGTATCCCTCAACTCCAGATTATAAAAATCCACAAAATCCGCATCAAAATAAGGCCCCGCGTGCCAAGTCCCGACTTCTAACTTAATAAAACAATCACCCGGAATCCGAAAAGCAGCAATATCGTGTAAACTAGGTCGATTGCTATCCCCAGGAGGTGCAACCGCCATCAACCAATCCTTCCCATCCAGAGAACCCAAACACTGAGTACATTCAACGTGCCGCGTAATTTTACCAAACTTGCGACCCTTCTCGTGCAACCGCATAATGTAAAATCTAGGAATGCCATTTTGCAAATTTAACTTAGCATCCTCATCATCAAAAGACTTGCCATCAAAACTCGCAGAAATAACTTGACCGTAACTCCGAAAATTCTCCGGCGTCACCCATTTCGCCAACAACTGCTTAGTTGAAACTGATGTACTCATAAATCCCAACACCTCCTCCTCATTTCATCAAAAACATAATACAAATACTCCTCTATCTCTCTTCTCTGCGCCCTCTGCGCCCTCTGCGGTTAAAAAAATCTAATTCACTCGATCGCCCAAAACACCCTTACAATCAAAATTAGAACACTGCTGCAAAAAACGAACCGCAATATCAGGGTTCGCACCCCAGTGCAAATGCAAATAAGCAGCGTGCACCCCATAAACCCCCCAACCTTCAGCAACCGCCTCAACTTCTCCCCGTTTGCCGTACCTCCAACTGTGATAAATTGGATTAGTTGGTTCCACTGTTAAATGCGATCGATGAAACTCATGTCCCCAAACCACATCCCCCGCAGTTAACACCAAACTATCTCCCACCGCCACAGCTTCTCGATATCCCAGAGTCAAACGCTTTCCCATCGCAGCCACAGCCGGCAAAACTCCCACTCCTTGCCAAGAATTCCCGTCGAAGTCTACAATCGAATCGCACAAGTACATCAAACCGCCGCACTCCGCATAAGTCGGCATTCCCGAAAAAATCGCACTTCTGACAGCATCCCGAATTAAAACATTACCGCTTAATTCCCCAGCAAACACTTCGGGAAAACCACCGCCAAAATACAACCCCTGCACATTCTCAGGAAAAACCGAGTCATCCAACGGACTCCAAAATACCAACTCGGCGCCTAACTCTTCCAGCAAATCAAGATTGTCCTGATAGTAAAAATTAAAAGCCCGATCGCGCGCAACTGCAATCCTCACCGAAAACTTTTTTTCCAAACAGTTGACAACATCATCTTTTTTAGTTACAATTGAGTAAGGGAGACTGTATCTACCCAAAAGTTGCTCAGACCCCTCACCCCCCCCATGAGGAGTTGCAGCCAATAAAGGTAAAAGTTGCTCCCAGTCAAAACTAACAGCAGCCAAATCAGCCAATTTATCGATCGCACCGTGAAGATGCGGCAACTCCTCGGCCGGAATCAAACCCAAATGCCGATCGGGAATCGTCACAGCCTCATCCCTACGCAAAACTCCTAAAATCGGTAAATTGAGCGGTTCCAGAGCATCTGTCAGCAGATCCAAATGTCGATCGCTCGCCACCCGATTGAGCACCAAACCCGCGAACTTAAGATTTGGGTTAAAAGAACGAAAACCGTGGGCGATCGCAGCCACAGAACCAGAAAGCCGGCTGCAATCTATCACAAACAATATCGGCAAATTCAACAAATAAGCAACATGAGCCGTAGAAGCAAAGGAAATAGGATAATTTTGTTCTTCTTCCCTCTTCTCTCTTCCCTCTTCCCTCTTCCTTCTTCCTTCTTCCTTCTTTGGAGAAACCCCATCAAATAAACCCATTACCCCTTCAACCAAAGCACAATCGACATCTTGAATGTGGCGGGAAAAACACTTTTTTACATAAGATTCAGACGTTAAAACCGGGTCTAAATTCCGACAGGGGCGGCCAGTCACAAAAGCATGAAACATCGGGTCAATGTAGTCAGGGCCGACCTTAAAAGATTGCACGTTCAAGCCCTGGCGGATTAAATAAGCTAAAAGGGCGATCGTTACAGTAGTCTTTCCTGCCCCGCTTCGTTCGCCAGCAATTACTAAAGCCATAGTTCTAGTTAGTTACAATAAATACTGAAAACAGATAGTTGATAAAGTTATGAGTGTAGCTCTCTCATCTATTAAATAATGCTTTAACGAACCGCGAAGACACGAAGAACGCGAAGAAAGAAAGAAGAATATAAAGTAGAGCAGACATTGCCTGCTCTACTTTATATTAACTCAATTCCTTCTTCCTTATTCTATCCGTTACATCCGTTACATCCGTTACTTGCATCCGTTGCCGAACTTCTCTTTACCTCTTAGCCAACTTCAGCATTTGAGCCGTCACCGCCAAACTTTCCTCGTACAGCATATCCCGGCCCCAACTCTGCAAGTGCTGGCCCAGCAACTGTTCCGTCACCTGATCGAACAGAGGAGTCACCTGGTTAAATCGATCGGTTTGAGCGCCTCCCTTCATTTCCATCCGCATACAGCCCCCCGTTTCCGAACACAGAACCGTACCGCAGGCCGCTTTCTCGTTCGTAGAATTTAAACGCAGAGCAATTAAATCGCCGGGGACATCGCCCGTATCGGCAATCGGAATCGCAGCTAACTCGGCTTCTACAACCCGTTCGTCCGCACCTGCGAATTTAATGCGCTTAATTTGGTAATCGCCCTCTTCTTGCTTGAAAGCAACCGGACGCCACTGAAGCCGGCTCGCCAGCCAGCCCAAATACATCAGCGCTTGAGTAGAATTGCCTTGTTCGTAATCGATCGTCACTCGATCGATCTCCCGAATTGCCGCCCTACGTTCCGGCGGATCGAAGGCCTCGGCAGCCAACTCCTGCCACGCCGCCAGCCTGCGCCAATTCAAATCCGCGATCGGAATTCCTTCCTCGATCAGACTTTGCATCAACAGCAATTCCGCTTCAGACTCGGCAAAACTGCTAGAGTCGATAATCACAGAACTGCTAGTTGCCGCCAGCCGCTGGAACAAACCTCGATCGGCATCGGGATTCGCTTTCCACCATAACAAAGTCGGCAAATCCGCGATCGTCAGCGCTGTCACGATCGCGCTCACCCGTTCCAGAGCAGCTTCCGTACCCCGCAGCGTAATATACTCGCAGCAGATCAGATTGCCGCTGCCGCGCTTGTGCACCGGACAGTAAGCAGCCACTTGAGCCTGCACGCCCGTATCTTCTCCCGCCGTCGGGCACAGAGCAATAATCCGGCAGGGATTCGCAGCTACGATCGCATCAGCCACCCCCGAACCCCCGGAACCCAAGCCACTCGAACCCAAAAGCTCTCCCTTGGCATTTTTGCGAGCCACTTCTTCGCGCAACATCGCCAGCAATTCAGCGCTAGGTTTGCCACTTCTCGGCATTCCGTAAGCTTTTTGAGCAGCCCTGATGCTAGATGCCGTCATCGGCCCGCTAATACCATCGACAGGCCCGTCATAAAATCCCAGATCCGCCAATAATTGCTGGGTTTCTTCCGGTTCGTACACGACAAAAGTAAAAGTTGCTGCCCTAGTCGCGATCGGAAAATCGCCCTTCGATCCTGATTCTCTGTAACTTTCCCAGATTTTACTCAGTTCTGCCTCTATCTGGTCGATCGACACATCTTTAGGGTTTTGCAGCGAAACCAGAGGCGGAGCTTTCATCGGTGTCATCGTCATCGGTTTTTTCTCCTTTCTTATTGGTTATTGGTTATTGGTCATTGGGCATCGGGCATCGGGCATCGGGCATCGGACATTGGTCATTGGTCATTGGTCATTGGTCATTGGTCATTGGTCATTGGTCACAACTGCTATCACGCAAGAGTTCCCGAACATTAGGATTACTAAATTAGTCCTTGATGATTCTTAAGTTAGCAACTCTTACCTAATGACAACTAACAACTAACAACTAACAACTAACAACTGACAACTGACAACTGACAACTGACAACTGACAATTGACTTTTAAAGTCGTCGCCACTTGCGGCCGTCTCTGTTAATCATTAATTCTGCTTCTGCCGGTTCCCAAGTACCAGCTTCATATTTAGGAACCAAACTTTGGTCGTTGGAAGATTCCCAAGCCATCAGCGCCGGAGTTACCACCCGCCAAGCTTCTTCCACTTCATCAGAACGGGTAAACAAAGTTTGGTCGCCCAGCATACAATCAATCAACAGGCGATCGTAAGCATCCGAAGATGTCACCCCAAACGAAGCACCATAACTAAAATCCATATCCACCGTCCGCGTCCGCAAATCTGGCCCCGGCATTTTCGCCTCAAACCTCAGCGAAATCCCCTCATTGGGATGCACCCGCATTGTCAAAACGTTAGGAGTAGTTTGTTGCGCCGCCGACTGAAAAATTAACAGCGGCACTTCGCGAAACTGAATCGCAATTTCGCTAACTTTTTTCGGCAACCGCTTACCAGTCCGCAGGTAGAAAGGCACTCCCTGCCATCGCCAGTTGTCAATCATAAACTTCATCGCCACAAAAGTCGGCGTTGTCGAGTTGGGAGCAACCCCCGGTTCTTCGTGATAACCCGGCACGGGTTTGCCTTTCATCCACCCTGCGGAATATTGACCGCGAATCGCGGAAAACTCTAAGTTATTCAAATCCGCCAAGCGAGTTGCTTGCAGAACTTTCATCTTTTCGGTGCGGATGCTGTCAGCATCGAGGGAGTTTGGCGGTTCCATCGCCGTCAGACAGAAAATCTGCATCAAGTGGTTTTGCAGCATATCCCGCAACGCCCCAGAGGATTCGTAGTAACCGGCCCGGTCTTCTACGCCCACAGTTTCTGCAACGGTAATTTGTACGTGATCCACAAATTGGCGGTTCCACAGCGGTTCAAAAATCGCATTAGCAAACCGGAACACCATTAAATTCTGAACAGTTTCTTTACCCAAATAGTGGTCGATCCGGTAAACTTGCTGTTCTTGGCAAACCTGCTGCACCACACGGTTGAGAGCTTTTGCCGAACTCAAGTCGCGGCCGAAGGGTTTTTCAATTACCAAGCGATGTTTTATTGGATCTGCCAGCATTTGAGCTGCGCCCAGTTGCCGAATTGCTTCTGGGAAAAAGTTCGGAGAAACGGACAGATAAAAGATGTGATTGCCGCGGGTTCTCCTTTCTTCATCGAGTTCGGCTAAGAAAGCTTTGAGTTTTTGATAGCTTTCGGGGTTATCAATGTCGCCGGGACAGTAGTACAAACCTTTGGCGAAATCTTGCCACAATTCCTCATTGCTAATACCGCCGCCAAATTCTTCGATGCCTTCCCGCATTTGTTCTCGGAAGTAATCGTGACTCCAAGGGCGACGGGCGACTCCCACCACGGTAGTTTCTGGTGGTAAACGCCGATCGAGCTTCATCTGATAAATTGCTGGTACCAGTTTGCGCTGGGTGAGATCGCCGGAAGCTCCAAATATCACCAGAATTTGCGGTTCCGGCATCCGTTCTTTTCGCAAACCAACCCGCAGTGGATTTTCAAGTATCGTTACCATTTATTTTCCTTGTTCTAGTGCTGTTAATCTTGCCAGTACAGCATGATAATTTGCCGTCATTTCTGCTAATTGCTGGGTCAGAGAGTTGATCTGCCCTTCATATTCGGCTTTGACTTCCGCCCGGATTTCCTCTCTGAGTTCCGCTATAACTTCCGCCCGGATTTTAACCCTTTCAGCAGCTAGTCGAACTTCCCAATCTTTATCTCGTTGTCGCAGTTCAGCTTTTAGCTGCCTGTTTTCGGCTCGAAGTTGCTCCATTTCCAACGCCACAGCAGCAGCACGCCGATCCCTCTCTCTGTTTTGCTCTCGGATTTGCTGTCTGAGGCGTTGATTGTCCGATCGCAATTTTTCCAATTCTGAAGCAGTATCCTTGGGAGTTCGCCCGCTTCCTAGCGATGGAAATCGCTGTTCAACCAAACGCTGAACTGCTGCACCAGTAGGAATCCCGTTGGGCGATGACTCTACTGCTTCTTGCCAAATTTCTAGCTGTACCTCGGGGGGCAATCCCTTTAATGGGCGGATTTGATATTCTTTAACAAGGGAATTGTGTACGTTCGTACACAAATTTTCCATAATCTCAGCCGCGTCAATGAACTGATAAGCTCTTCGTTTCGTGATTCCCCACTTTTCGTGGCAATAAGCCTCAAAATTCTTGTGGGTTTCCCGGTACAGTTTTTGTTCCCGAATTTCCTCAAGGGCTTTGCCAACTTCGTAAAAAGTATGAAGTCCTTGTTCTACGATCGATTCGAGTTGTTGAAGCCTCGCCCGTTCAGCGATATCCAGTTGGGCGTTGACTTCCTCGCTTTGTTGAATGGTATGGGGAGTTAACATAACACTTCTTTAGCAGTCAGGTATGAAAAATCAGGAATTTGCGGACTTGATATTCTTTGACAAGGGAATTGTGTACGTTCGTACACAAAATATTCTTTGACAAGGGAATTGTGTACGTTCGTACACAAATTTTCCATAATCTCAGTCGCGTCAATAATTGGGGACGAGCATTTAATCAGGATTCAGGAGCCAAAACGATTATGTGTTCAGACTCCTGAGAGTTTCTGCCCTTACCGATACCAAATCGGCGAACTATACGGGTGCGAGCCTCTTAACTTTCTCTTCCAAGGAATCCATCAGGGATTGGAAGGGGCTGACGAATTTCTCGATCCCGTCCAGGAGCAAGTCTTCCATCACTTTGTCCAAGTTGATGTCGATGTCGGGATCTTTGAGACTTTCGATCAGACTGTAAGCTTCTGCAACGTTATTCTCAATCCGGGGCGCGACATCGCAGTGATCGAAACAAGCTTCAACGGTGTTCGGTGGCAAAGTGTTCACCGTATCGGGGCCGATTAGCTCATCCACATACATCACATCGCTGTAGTTGGGGTTTTTAGTGCTGGTACTCGCCCACAGCAGTCGCTGCACTTCGGCTCCCTTTGCTGCTAATGCTTGCCAACGATCGCTCGCGACGATCTCTTTATACTTCTGGTAAGCTACCTTGGCATTGGCGATCGCAATTTTCCCCTTCACTGCTTCCAGTTTGGCTTTGGTGGAAATATCTGTGACGTTTTTGAGTTTCTCGTCAATCTTGCCGTCAATATTGATGTCGATCCGGCTCAAGAAGAAACTGGCAACAGAAGCGATGTTGCTCACATCCAAACCCTTAGCTGCCCGCGCTTCCAAACCGCGAATGTACGCCCAGAAAGTTTCGACGTAGCTGTCAACCGAGAACAGCAAAGTCACGTTAACGTTAATCCCTTCACTGATGACTCGCTCTACGGCGGGCAAACCTTGAGCAGTTCCGGGAATCTTAATCATCACATTTGGTTTGCCGATCGCCTGATAATAGCGCAAGGCTTCGCTAATTGTACTTTCTGTGTCATTCGCGATCGTCGGTGGCACTTCGATACTGATGTAACCGTCCAAACCCTTCGACTCTGCGTAAACCGGGGCGAAGATGTCGCAAGCGTTGCGGATATCTGCAAATACCAGAGATTCGTAAATCTCTAGCACAGATTTGCCAGCCCGGATGCCCGCTTCAATATCCGCGTCGTAAATGACATTACCCGCGATCGCCTTCTCAAAAATAGCCGGATTCGATGTAATCCCTCGCAGCCCGCGACTTTCTATCATCTTTTTGAGTTCGCCGGACTCGATCAGATTGCGAGTCAAATTGTCCATCCAGATACTCTGGCCAATTTCTTTGATTTCTAACAGGTGATTCTTTGTCGCTTCTGTCACGATCTTTAACTCCTAAAATTTGATAATTGGTCATCGGGAATTGGGCATCGGGCATGGGGAATTGGCAGTTAAAACTTTCTTCCTTCTTCCTTCTTCCTTCTTCCTTCTTCCTTCTTCCTTCTTCCTTCACTCGGAAAGTGTTATGGGATTGCGCGATCGCTCTTTAATAAAAGACTCAACCAGCGCTACATTTTCTTTACTGCCAATAATCAAAGGCGTGCGCTCATGAATTTTAGTCGGCACCACGTCCAAGATGTCTTGAATACCCGTACTAGCCCGCCCGCCGGCTTGCTCCATCAAAAACGCCAAAGGAGCAGACTCGTAGAGTAAGCGCAATTTGCCATCGGGGTTTTTCACCGTTCCTGGGTACAAAAACACACCTCCCTGAGATAAAATCCGGTGGAAATCTCCCACCAAAGCGCCTCCGTACCGGGCGGTATAGCCTTGATTTCGATGTACGTAGCGAATGTAATCCCGATAAGATTCATCCCACTGCCAAAAGCTACCTTCATTGACACTGTAGATCGGGCCGCTGTCTGGAACCTTGATGTTTTCGGTTGATAGAATAAACTCGCCTAAACTGGGGTCGAGGGTAAATGAATGAACGCCCTGCCCGATCGAATAAACCAGCATGGTACTGGGGCCGTAGAGCACATAGCCGGCGGCGATTTGTTTGTGCCCGTGTTGGAGCAAATCGGCAGCAGAACCGTCTTCATCATCCCCCTCTTGCTTGCGGATGCTGAATATGGAGCCGACATTCAGATTGATGTCAAGATTGGAAGAACCGTCTATGGGATCGTAGAGCAGACTGTAACGCCCGATCGGACAGTTTTCCGGAATGTAGTAGGGTTTTTCCATTTCCTCGGAAGCCAAACGGCAGACAAGTCCGCTTTGCTGGAATACGGAGATAAACACTTCATTAGCATAGATATCCATCTTTTTGACGGATTCTCCCTGCACGTTTACAGCCCCTGTAAACCCTAAAGCATCTTCCATTAACCCGGCTCTGCTGAGCCGCCTTGCGATCAGCTTGGCCGCCAGCCCGATGCGACTCATTAGCGCACTCAGATCCTGAGCATCTGCACTAAAGCTGTGCAGTTGCTGGAGTACATGACGGGATAGAGTCGTACAATCGCGGTCTAAGGCTTGTACCTGCTCGGTTTGGCCTAGGCGGGCTTCCCCTGTCGGCGCGTTTACCATGATTTTGATGTCCTCCCTGTCTTGTGGCTGGATCGTTTGGGATTTTTCAGGTATTCCTGAATCGGCGATGAGACCGATCGTCCTGCAACTTCTATCTTAGGGAGGGTTTTGCGATCGGGCATGGAACTTTAGGTGAACTTTAGATCCCCAGACAAAATTGAGGAGTGCGATCGACTGTTGAGTTGAAAATTGTATTCCAAATCACTAAATTTTTTAATTAAGCGCAGAGGACGCTTAATGTTGGGAATATCTCATGGGCAATCGAAACGAATGTTGTAATTAAGCTATAAATCATACTTTGCAGAACGAACCCGATCCCGAAACTTTAAGACAACAAACTTTCAATAATTATTGCCCAAATTGGAAATTTGTTAGATATGTGGTTTTTGATTTGAGTTAAACCTCGATCGAGTTTGACATCAATAGAGTTAATAGTCTTAGCCATCAACATTACATTCTTATCAATTTGAGCATCGTAATTATATACTAAATAGGTGATCGGGGTTTTTTGTTTATTAATATCCTTAATAATATCCGAGCAATCTGCTTTGAGCAACCAACAACTTATATACCGTTTGTAATAAAAATCAAAATCAACTATTTGACCAGATAATTTTAAATAACTTCCAGAAACAATGAATAGAGGAGATGCTCGTCTCCATAAGCTACCAAAATCATGAAACTGATCGGTATTTGCTTCCTTCTCGTAGTCAAAATATTGCGTATAAATAGCCATTTGATCGGAACCCCACAAATAGCCTTTTTGATTTAGTAGCATTTGCGCTCGGAATAAATAGTTATAAGACTTTTGCGTAATTAATAATCTGCTTATGTCTATTTTATCATTATCTATGATGTAATCCACATATCTTAGATGTAAATCTAAACATAATTGCACAGTCCCCCAAAAAATAGCATTTTCCTGCTGCTCTAAAACTCCTAGTCCTTCTAACATAGGTAGTGTATAAAAATAGAAATATCGTTGGGCGGTTTTTTGATCCTCCACATCTATTAACAAATTTCGATCTAAAGTTAATTTAGAATTCAAAATCTCTTTTTCTAAATCAAGAATATATTGTAAGTCTTTTTCTTGAAGATTGTTGATAATTTTTTCTACAAAATTCATTATATTAATCCTCATTTAATTAAAAGTAAATTATACATTTTATACGCTCCCTAAAGTGTTTTTAATAATCCCTATTTTGTCAATCAAGTATCTTTGGAGAAACTAATTAAAAATGGAATCTCTACTTCATGTTTGTCACCTCTAGCAAAATAAGCACTGATCTGAGAATTGTCTCGGTAAACTATAATAATATTCCCCTCAACAATACAAGTATCACCTTTAACAAGTATTTGATATAGTAAATCATTTTGTGATGTAGGATATATTGCCTCTACAGATTGATAGTTGACTACATTTTCAGCAACAATGTTACCTTCAAAACGGTAAATTTTAAGTTCAGAAAGACATAAAATTGGTGTTTGTAAACGATGTTTTATTTCCTTTAAATATTCTTGGCTCTCCTCATTAATTAGAAGACGATTTTTTTGAGCATATTGGATAGAGGCTTCACAATTAAAAGAACAAGGTATATGGGGAATCAATGAGAATGGAGTGTGACGTAACAACCCATTAGATAAATACGTAGGTGTGTCAGTTGTATGGCGATAAGTTTCATAGTAATTATTATAAAAATACCAATTATTTCGATTTTGAAAAAAATCCAGACAACATTGCGGATAACCTAGTGCTTTTCCAAAAGTATGATGATCTGCTAAATGTTTTTCAACGACTCTTCGATCGACAACTAAAGGATACCATCCTGAAGCAATCGCATTTGTTAAAGCATCTTGTGACTTGGCAATAAAAACATGAGCTTCATCAGAAAAATCTTTACTAAAAACAGCTTTAGTTGTAGTAAATAACTCTTGAGGTAAACTGTTTAATGTTTCCCGATCTTTATAAAAATAAGCATCTACATAATAATACAAGCCAAAATATTGAGCTAATTCACAAAAAATTTGCCATTTTGGCTGTTGTACCCATAAATCTGTTGCCGATTTTAACCCCTTAACAGTAGCAATAAAAGAAGGTAATTGTCCCCCATCAGGAAATATCTCAAGGTATTTGCTAAAAGGACTATTTACTAAGTATTTGCTCAAACTTGCTGTATTCATATTTTTTTTAATTAACTAAAGTTTGAACTAATTTAACCATCATTTGAACTTTATTTTCAGAATTTGAGTTTTGCCTGATTAATCTTTTTATTTCTAAACTATTAGCAACAAGTTTATCTAGATTAAGCAAGATTAATTCGTAATTTTCTAACAGGTTTAAATGTCTCAATGCAAACATAAAACATTGCCAAAAATAAGGAGCATTAAGATATTGCTCAATACAACTTTGATAAAATTCTGCTGCTTTCTGATAGTCTTGATTAAGATAAGCAGTATGTCCACATATTAAGTCTAATAAAATTGAATCTCCCAACTGAGTTTCTTTTAATATGTCTTCTAATTTTTTTAAGCCTCGATCGTGGTAAATAGCTACCAAAGTTTCCAGAATTGGATCGAAGGGTTGTCTCAGATAAGTTAAGGGACGTAAATCAATATTTGGGTCAATTCCTAACCATTGACATGATTGATTTAATATTTTATTGCTGTCCTTATTTTCCAAATCTACAGAGAGTTTAATTGGAAATATTTTACTTTCCACTAAATTAGGATTTGCCGCTTCCCATTTCTGCTGATGTTCTTTTGATCTAACGTCGATCAGTTGTTTTTCTGTTTGAGAGATTTCAGGTTCAACTCGATTAATATTTTCTTCTATTGCTTCAATCAATGCTTGACCAATTAAAGAAAATACTGCATTTGTTTTTAAAACTTTAAGTGCAGTTAGCAGTTGTTGTTTAGCAGCATACACTCTTTGTTGTAAACGCTTTTCTTGTAAAAGAGGTATATCTGTTTTCAGAATTTTATGCCCAAATTCTAAAACAGCTTGAAAGACATAAATTCCCTGCAAAATACCACTGAGAGGTCGAGGATCGTCACGCCAAGGAGAATAATAAACTGCTTCAGGACTACCTTCTACAATGATTGGATCTAAATTTAATAAAGCATTAAGTTTATGATGATGATATTCATGGACTAAAGCTTCTACTATTACTGAGGTATCTGACATCCAAGATAAAACGAGAAGTCCGGGTATTTCGCGAAATGTCTGACTTCTATGAACATCAATAGCATGAGAATATACTGGAACTAAAGATTGTACTCCCATGAAAATTTCACTTGCTAATAAACTTGAACAACTATCTATCAAAAACCAAGCTTCCTCTAAAGTAGATAGCCATTTAATAGTGGAAGTTGGTGTTAATTCCTCAAAATTCAAATCATAGCGACCACCTAAACGTAGATCGCTATCAAAAGCATTTAATTCAATGCCATTATTGAGATGAGGTATTTCATTTTGAATCATCTCCAAATTTTGATTACCATCTGTATAAATATTAAAACTCTCATTAGTTGTGGTCACAAAACGCAATCTTTGAAAGGCAATATGTTGAGGATGCTGTAAATAAATTCCGGTTCCGGGTATGGCAATAATTCCAGCATGATCGGTATATAAAAAACACTCTAGATTTTCTATATTGTCATATTTTGCCATTGCTAAAAGAAACTTTGAGAAAGATTCCAGATGAAATTTAATGTGCATTTCTGGAAACAGAATATGAGCTTTTCGGTTAACTAATTGCCAAGCTGTATCTAACCAAACGCTAAAAGATGGATAACGTAAAATCTTTCTTTGGGCATTTTTGGAAAATGATTTTACCAACTCAAAAGATTGACAAAAATTGGTTAAATCATCAATTAACTTAGGTGATTCTGATTGCAATTTTTGACAGAGATTACTTAACCTTAGCAAGGTTCTATGATATTCTGCTAAGTAAATTACTTTAACTAATGGATCGGAAGCCCCCGTAGGAGAAACTAAGTTTTTGATGGTATTAATATCCAGCTCGATCTTCATTGCACTAACCCTAATTTAATCAGACAAATTTTGACTAAACAGCAGGAATTTTTTTCTTCTTTATTGTTTGCATATCTTCAATTACTTGGTGGCGAATTGTAGTAATCATTTTTTTGAGATCGGAACAATACACTGATGGATTATGAAAGTAATTTTCGCTAGAGTATCTATGGGGAAGATAACCACCACCACAAACTTTAACTAAGTTACATTTTTGACAAGTTTCGCTCAAGTATTGCCACTTTTCTTGACGCTCAATAACCTTTTGAGAGTCAAAAATATCATCAAAACTGTGGGTAAATATATCCATTCCTAACTTGGTAGCTTCGGGATAAGTAACTTTCAAAGAATCAACGGCTTCAATATCACCGTTGGTTTCAATAACTGCAAAATCAACAGGGCTTAAACCCCATTCTTCTGAATTTCCTTGCAATCCTAGCATTAGCAAAATAATTTCCTTAAATTTCCTAATTTTGATTGTTTGAGGTTTTTGATGATACCAAATATTAAAAATCTTAAGTAGCCAGTCTGCATAAGGAGTTACATCAAGAGATTGTTTTTTACCAAGAGGTCTTAAATCATGGTGATTTAAAGGTAACAAAAAATCAATCGAAGGAGGATTATATTGTGATAAATAAGAATATACAGCTTCAGGATCGTTATGTAGATCGATCACACATAAAAAACCTGCCCATATTTTCCGTCCTCGATCGCTACTTAATAATTGAAGAGTTTTTTCCAAACTGGAAAATGTAGATTTACCTTGATGATCTAAGCGATGTAGATCGTTAGCTTCTCGATCGCCATCCATACTTAGACCTATTGTTGTATTATTAGAAATACAGAAGTCTAAGATTTCATCGTTTAACAACACACCATTACTTTGTATGCCAAATCTTAGTTTAACATTAGGTACATTTTTTGAAATAATTTCTTGAAATTTTTGGAGATAGTCTAACCCTGCTAAAAGAGGTTCTCCACCGTGCATGATTACAGAAAATTCTGATACTTGATGTTTGGTGGTATGTTCATCAATTCTCTTACCTAATTGTGTAATAGTTGCTTCTGACATTTTCAAAGGTTGCTGTTGCCAACTTTGATCGCTATGCTGATACATATAGCAATAATCACAGTTAAGGTTGCAACGGGATATTACTTTACAAACCAGCGAATGTAAGGGTGTAAACTCAGCCATAAATCATGATATGTTCAAAACTTAAATTATGTCTGCCAGAATTAAATGGCTGCTATTGCTTGAGGTAACTTAGTAGCCATTTAATTAGTATTCTGTAATAGCCAGTGCTTGACTACCCCCAAGCACGTTGATTGAACTCACCATGAGAAGAATGGCTCTCATGTCGATTATTATCAGATGTTGCCATTGGATTTTGAAAATTTATTTCTAAAATATTACCAAGTGCTGTATTTTTGAGTGCATCTAAGTCACTTAAGTCGAATTCTTCAAGGTCAAGAACAATACAATCATTTTGTGAGTAAGTATCAGTGAGTAATCTTTCTTTTGCTTGTGTCATTTTAGTAATGCTCCTAAAAAATTATCAACAACGGAAAAAGCACGACTTTTTAAGCCTGTGTTTCAATTTAAGAGCATACCAAAATTAAAGATGGGAGTGCGATCGGAAAAACTCGGATTTCAACTGGAGTTTTGTTACACAATATTAAGCAAAAAATCGGAAAAGTTCGGAAAAAATAGGATTCAGGTTAAGCTATAATGAGCTAAACCTTTACCCTGTATAGTCTTTATGAATGTAAACCAACTGTTACAATTTGTCGATCGGCTAGTGGTTGAACGAACTGGAAAGCACCTAGATGATGTTCAAAGGGCTGTAGTTGAGGGGACTTGGGAAAGACAAACCTATGATGATATCGCCCAGAAGTGCCATGTCAGTAAAAATCATGTAGGTGATGTGGGGGCTGAATTATGGCAACTTTTATCTGAAATATTGGGTGAGGATATAAAAAAAACTAATTTTCGCTCTACATTTGAAAGATTAAAGTTAACATCCTCACAATTTATTAATATACAAAGCAGTCATAGCAGTCATAATTTTAGCTTTTGTTCATTTCCCGAACGAGACAATAAAAAACATCAAGCAAGCCATAATCCATTAAAGTATCACGATTTAACTGTAGCTCCTCAAATTATTAATTTTTACTCTAGAGAATCTGAACTTAAAACCCTTTATAATTGGATATTCGATCGAAATACTCGTTTAATATCAGTGTTGGGCTTGAGTGGAATTGGGAAAACTACTCTAGTTAAAAGGTTTGTCGAGCTCAATTTGCAACAATTTGAAGTAATTATATGGAGAAGCATAAAAAATCCTAAGTCTTTAGAATTACTTGTAAATGATTTATTGAAGGTTTGTAACAAACAACAGATTCCAGAAAATCTAGATGAGAAATTAAAGCAGCTATTAGATATACTCATGTATAAAAAAAGTTTGATTATTCTTGATGATGTTGAGAATATATTTATTGACGGTCAATTCGCTGGAGAATATAGATCGGAATATCAAGATTATCAAAACTTTTTCAGCGCGATCGCAGAAGTTGAACATCAAAGTAATGTGATTTTAATTAGTCAAGAACAATGTGCAGAAATGGAGTCTTTAGATGGGGAATATCCTATTAAGTCTTTAGAGTTATCAGGTTTAGATGATGTGGAGATTCTGAAAGGTACAGGATTAAAAAATGAGGAGAGTTGGTTAAATTTAGTTAAGTTATATGAAGGCAATCCCGCTTATTTAAAAAGTATTGCTATTTCAATTAAAAAGATTTTTGATGGCGATGTTGCTGAGTTTTTAGGGGATAATAGTTTGATTATTACCCAAAATCTGCAATCTAATTTTAACCATTTGTTTAACAAACTCTCGCCTATTGAACAGCAACTTGTTTTAGAATTAAGTAAGTTCGAGCAGCCTGTATCCAGAGAATATTTAAGACAGAGTTTAGATTTATCATCAATGGATTTAATTAATGGTTTACAGTCCTTACAACAAAGGTATTTAGTAAGGAAAATAAAAGAGGATAAAATCTTGTTTAAATTGTCTTCTGTTTTCCAAGAATATGTAAAGAATTGTTGTTTAAATTTACAACCCTAAATTTGAGATTTGCGCGCCTTGAGTATCGATCGCGATCGCCCTGACATCAGCCTTCACCCCAACCTCCATCCAAGCAGCAGCCATCGCTTTCTCAACTGCATCAGCATTAGTAACATCCGTTAAAGCCAAAAGCGTCGGCCCGGCACCGCTAATTACCATCCCACAAGCCCCTGCATTCATGGCTGCTTCTTGCACAGCTTCATATCCCTGAATCAGCGATCGGCGGTAAGGCTGGTGAATTTTGTCTTGGAGGGCGCAGCGCAGCCAATCTCGATCGCCCGTTGCTAAAGCCCGCACCAACAAACCCAGGTGTGCGGCATTGAAAATTGCATCAGCCCTGCTGTAATCTGCGGGCAAAACTTGGCGCGCCTCGGCTGTAGAAAGTTCAAAATCGGGAATCGCTACCACGGGTACAATATCAGGATGCCAGGGAATATCGCAAATTTGCCAGGAAACCCCCCCCTGCCCCCCCTTGCTAAGGGGGGGTGATTCTCTTAGCCCCGCTTCGCTAAGGGGGAATTCTTCTGTTAGCCCCCCCTCATGGAGAGAAAATCCTTCTCTTAGCCCCCCCTTACTAAGGGGGGGTTGGGGGGGTGTATTGCTAGCAGCGAGGCGACATCCTCCGAGTAAAGCGGGGACAACGTTGTCGGGATGTCCTTCAAGTTCGATCGCCAACTGCATCACATCAACCTGACTCAAAGGGTTGCCGGCTAAACAATTCGCCCCTACCAACCCGCCGACAATAGCAGTAGCGGAGCTCCCCAAACCCCTCGCCAGCGGCACTTGCATATCTATATGTATCGCAACTGGTGGGGGGGATTGACGGAGGTATTCGTATAACTTGACAAAGGCTTGGTAAGCGAGATTGCTGTCGTCTGTCTTAACTTTGGCTGCTTCCGCACCCGTAACGGTAATTTGCAATTTCTCGGTTGCTGGCGGTTCGAGGAGGGAGAATTGGAAGTGGTTGTAGAGGCTTAAAGCGGCGCCGATGCAGTCAAAACCTGGGCCGAGGTTGGCAGTTGTGGCGGGTACGGTGACGGTGACGGTGGAGGTTGCAGACATTTTTTGACGGGGTGAATTTGGAGTGTTCAACCGCAGATGGACGCTGATGAACGCTGATGAATTTTTGGTGTTTGTGCGATCGACTATTTTAACCGATTTCTAAAACATCTTCATAAATTGAGGCGATCGGGCATTGAAAGTCTGCGCTATCCAAGCGAACTTCTGCGCCAACACCGTAAGGATAAAGTTCCCAACGGCCCTCTGAGTTGCGGCGATAACATTCTACGCCGATGCTTTCTTGATTGATAACTACGTATTCTTGTAAAGTTTCGATGGTGCGGTAGTCGGCAAATTTATTGCCGCGATCGAATGCTGCTGTTGTCGGAGATAAAACTTCTACGATTAAGCGCGGGTAGCGTTTGAAGTATTGAAGGCTTCTATCTCTTTCATCGCACGTCACCATGATGTCGGGATAGTAAAATACATCTGCCTCTTCTATTCTGGCTTTCATGTTTCCTGCGTAGATGCGGCAACCTCTACCTCTAACGTGACTTGTGAGCAAGTTGACGAGGTTGATGCAAATTGTTTCATGGGCATCGCTTGCTCCCGCCATTGCGTAGATTTCTCCTTGTCGGTATTCGTGTTTGATAGGGCTAACTTTTTCACCTTCTAAATAGCATTCTGGGGACACGTAGTTGTAGCTTTTACTTAATGTCATAATTTGAAAATTTTAAAGCTGTGGTGATATTATACCCTGTTTCCCAAAACATTTATAATAGCAGCCTGTGCAGGTGTTTTATTGCATCTTGATAATCTTCTGTCTTGCCGTCTTTTTGATAAAAATCGGCGGCTTTTTGATAGTCAGCGATCGCGCCCGGTTTGTCTTTTAATAAATAGCGGACTTTCGCACGGTTGTAGTAAGCATCGGCATACTTCGGGTTAATTTCAATGGCGCGATCGAAGTCGGCTTTGGCTGCTGGATAGTCCTTGAGATAGCGGCCGTGAATGATGCCGCGTTTGTTATAAGCTTTGGCGTAGTTGGGGTTGATGGCAATAGCTGCGGTGTAATCTGCGATCGCCCCTGGGATATCTCCAGCCTCTGACTTGGCTAAAGCGCTGTTGAATAAGTCTTCAGCCGCATTTTGAACGATGAATATTGGTGGGGATTGAATAGAAATGGCAGGGGATATTCCGCCCAAAACGGTAACAAATCCGCAAAGTGCGATCGCTCTGTACAAATATTTCATAAGTCTAAGCAAAAACCTGAGCTACAGAGCAACTAAAACCAGGTAACAAAGGTGAAGTAAGTTGATCGTTTCTCAACAGCGTAGCAACTAATCTTAAACTTGCTTGTTCCCTGCGATAAACCTCTATTTGCTGCAACCGCCAATTAGCAATCCAGTATTCTTGTACTCCCCGCACTGAATAAAGTCGGAGTTTCAAATCTCTATCCCTTCTTTCATTATCTGTACCAGCAGATAATACTTCAACCACTAACTCAGGAGCGGCGGTTAAATGACCGGCTTCGTCTAGCAAGAGGGCCAAGCGTTCATTGCTCGCCCAAACTACATCAGGAATGACGTTATCGGCCTCTGTGAAAATCAGCCCTGGATTGATTGCTGCTCGTCCTAAACCAGCAGACATCGACCAAGTATCAAGCACAGAGAAAAATCTGCCACAAGTCTGTTGATGACCCCAATGCGGTGCTCTAGTCACAAATAACTCTCCATCAATAAGTTCATAACGATCGCCGTTATCGGGTAAGAGTTCTAAATCGGCGGTAGTCCAGCGTACTTTATCAGATATTGTCTGGCTCATACAAGCACTCTCGATAGGTGGTACAAACATTATAAACCGGTTCGTAGTAAGGACTTTAGTCCTCTCTAAGGCTTTTAGTAAATTAGGACTTGCATTCCTTACTACGAACAATGCTGCCGATCGCAATTAAGCGAAAATAATATTACTTCAGAACAGTTTTAGAAGCAATGCGAGTTTTCTTGCGATCGGCTTCCGTCAATTCTGCACCAGACTGCAAACGAGTAGCAGAGGTTTGCAGCACAGTTGCGGCACTTTTATCGCCCATTTGCAGAGCAGTTTTAGCAGCCGTTTGTAGCATCGTGGCCGCACCAGCGCGATCGCCCTGTTGTAACCTAGTTTCTGCGAGTTGAGTTTGGCGGTACTTAGCCAAAGCTAAAATGTGCTGCTGCACCATTGGATTAAGTGCTGGCTGATAAACTTTCAGAACATTAGTAGAAATTGCCACAGGATCGGAAAGCAAACCTTCGCCGACACTCGGATCGTCATAGCGAATTTGTAATTGCCCGATCGCCTGCGTACCTTCCGGCAACTGTCCAATATAAATATTAGCCAAAACTACTCGCTCTACATCCTTCATTAAATCTCCCAAACGCACCATAAAGCGATCGCCATCCTGCTGCACCGGTAATTCGATCGTATCCGGGGCAACTTGCGCGATCGGTTTGAGTTCGGCTAACCGCACTTTTGGCATCAGCGAAAATAGCAAATAAGCATTAGTCAAACCTACACCTTGGATGCGAGTAAACAACTTGCCAAACTCATCAACCGCATCTTCCGGCCGCTGAATATGAGCCAGAGCACCGCCGCCAGCATCAGCAATCTTTTCCAAAATATCCTGGTTCCAGTTATCCCCAAATCCCAGAGAATTTAAAGTCATGTTGTACTCAGCGGCCAGTTTCGCCAACTTCAAACAGCGGTTATTGTCGCCGTGTTCGTTTTCGCCGTCAGTCAGCAGAAACGCCTGAGATATTGCTTCTTTTTTGCCTTTCCCCAACTCTTCAATACCTAACTTAATCCCTTCATCAATTGCTGTGCCGCCAGCGGGGCGCAATTGCTCGATTTGCCGTTTAATGCTGGCGGGATCTCCCACAACTTGATTGGGGACGAGAACTTTGGCTTTGTGATCGAAAGCCACCGCACAAAAGCGATCCCCAGGTTTTAACCTGTCCAGCAACCGTCCGGCGGCTTGTTTGACGGTTTCCAAGGGACGCCCGCCCATCGAGCCGCTGTGGTCGAGAATCAGGCACAGGTTTAAAGGTACGCTGGAGTCGATCGCGCTTGCCGTCGCCGACACTGAAACGGCTAGCTGGCGCTGGGTTGATGGCGCAGCAGCATCAAGGTTGGGGTCGTTCAAGACCGGGAGCAAACTAACTTTCATGCGGGATACCTAAAGATTGCGTTACTATTTCTTTAAGAATAACTCCATGAGTTCAGGCAACATTTCGGTTGTCAACAACCCCATTCTTTTGAGGAAAGGCACATACTCTGCCCTCCTTTCTTCGTCCCACCAAGCTGAGTACAGATACTTGTGCTGAGCCCTTCGACTTAGCTCAAGCGAGCCGTAGCCGAAGTATGGTGGGTGTCCCCAGGCAAAAACAAACATGAACACACCCATTAAAGCCGTGCAATCGCAATACTACGGAGAGGGCAACTCTCGAACTCCCCCTCCCGATTTACCTTCCCTGTTGCTGAAGGAGCGGATCGTTTATCTGGGTATGCCTCTGGTGCCTGCGGTAACAGAACTGATTATCGCTGAACTGCTGTTCTTGCAGTACGAAGACCCGGATAAGCCGATCAAAATCTATATCAACTCGACCGGCACTTCTGGTTACAGTGGCGAACCCGTCGGCTTTGAAACCGAAGCCTTCGCTATCTGCGACACGATCAGGTACATTAAGCCGCCCGTGCAGACTATTTGTCTCGGTTCGGCAATGGGGATGGCTGCGATGCTATTAGCGGCCGGTACAAAGGGCTTTCGGGCGAGTTTGCCCCACGCTTCGATTGTATTGCACCAACCCAAGGCTTACACGCGAGGTCAAGCCAGCGACATTCAAATTCGGGCGAAGGAAGTGCTGGCAAATAAGGCGACGATGCTCGATATTTTTGCAAGCTGTACTGGCCAACCGATCGACAAAATTACTAAAGATATGGATCGGTTGCTGTACCTGACGCCCTATGAAGCGAAAGAATACGGTTTGATCGATCGCGTTCTTGAAAGTTCGGAAGAATTGCCGAAAGCCCTTTCTGCGGCCGTCGTATAACTGGGAATGGGGAATGGGGAATGGGGAATGGGGAATGGGGAATGTGGCATGAGTAAAAATTAAGGGTTAATGGCTAGTAGTTTCTACCCTGAATTAGTTATTCAATAGTTTTTTTATGACTAACAATTCCCAATTACCGATTCCCAATTACCGATTCCCAATTCCCAATTCCCAATTCCCAATTACCAATTACCAACTAAACGGAGTTCCGAATTATGCCTATAGGTGTGCCAAAAGTTCCCTACAAAATGCCGGGTGGTTATGATACTCAGTGGATTAATATCTACGATCGCCTTTACCGGGAACGGATTATTTTCTTGGGCAAGGACATTGACGATGAAATTGCCAATCAAATCATCGCGGTGATGCTGTATCTCGATTCGGAAGATTCGGGCAAAGATATTATTTTGTACATCAATTCCCCCGGGGGGATGGTGTCGGCAGGCATGGCTATTTTTGATACCATGCAGCACATTAAATCTGACGTGGTGACGATTTGTGTGGGCTTGGCTGCTTCGATGGGTTCTTTCCTGCTGGCTGCGGGTACGAAGGGCAAACGGTTGGCTTTGCCTCACTCGCGGATCATGATTCACCAGCCTTCTGGGGGGACGCGGGGACAAGCAACGGATATTCAGATTGAGGCGAAGGAGATTCTGCGCTTGCGCCACCAACTCAACGGTATCTATGCTAAAAATACCGGAAAGCCGATCGAGAAAATCGAGAAAGACATGGATCGCGACTATTTCATGTCCGCCGAGGAAGCCAAGGAATACGGCTTGATCGACAAAGTGGTAGAAGATCGTCCTTGACAGTTGACAGTTGACAGTTGACAGTTGACAGTTGACAGTTGACCTGCAAGTCCGAGGATTTGAGTAATGAATAGTCTTGTTTTAATTTCTCCCGCTTAAGGGAGAGGCTTTAAACCAATTCTTTCTGGTAAGTGGTTTTGATAGTGTAGTAGTGCGGGCAACCCTCGCACTACCATAGTTCGCGGTAAATTTTGGCAGAATCTTTACATTTAAGGATTCTGCCATATTTAATGGTATTAGAAAACTTGATTCATGCTAAATGGATATTGCAGATTATTACCGACAGTTAGGGCTAAGATCTGGTGCGAGTTTATCGCAAGTTAAGGCCTCTTATCGAAAGTTAGCCAGACAGTATCACCCCGATGTGAATCCGGGAAACGAACAGGCTAAGAATAAGTTTATTACTATTACTGAGGCTTATAAGTTCCTGGTGAATATTGCACCCGCCGATGTTGCGGAATCGAAAGTTGCCAATTCAACTGTACCGCCGACTCCGACAGCGCCAGCGGAGGCGGTGAAAGCTCAACCGCAAGCAGTTAAGGTGACTCGGAAACAGCAACCCACTGAAGATAAGCAGGATCTGTCGGCGGCGGAAGACAAGTTAAAAAAAGATGCTTATTTTGAACTGCAACAGTTGCTGAAATATCAGAGGTTCCCGCGGGCGATCGCCCTAATTGAGGGTTTGGCCCAGCGGATGCCCGAAGATCGGGAGGTGCGGCAGTGGCAGGCGATCGCCTATCAGCGCTGGGGACGGCATTTGATCGGGGAAAAGCAGGTGGATAAGGCGAGAATTTATTTGAAAAAGGCTGTGAAAACTGACCCTCACAATCGAGCTTTGTGGGCGGAAGTTGAGCGAGATTTTCGCAGGTTAGAAGAGATTTATTGATTGGGAATTGGGAATTGGGAATTGGGAATTGGGAATTGGGAATTGGGAATTGGGAATTGGGAATTGGGAATTGGGAATTGGGAATTGGGCATTGAGAATTGGGAATTGGGAATTGGGAATTGGGAATTGGGAATTGGGAATTGGGCATTGGGCATTGGGCATTGGGAATTGGGCATTGGTTCTGTGCAGGTAATCGAAAGACTATACTGTGTTGTATCAACTTGTAGGGTGCGTCACTATGAAATGTTCGATGAAATTTGCAGATTGTAGATGGGGCGCACCTTACTATTTTTTACGCTCGGCAATTCCGATCTGGTATCATAGAATTATTGAGTTGAGAAACCAGAGATGATTGACACACCATCCACCGAACCAACACTGACAGATGTAATCGAAAAATTAGACAGCCTATCAACCCGTGTTGACCACCTATCAACTCGTGTTGACAACCTAGCGACTGATGTCGAGAAGTTCAACGATCGATTTTCCAACTACCAGCAAGCGACTCAATGGGTTGTGCAGCTTGCTTTTACTCTGATTGCTAGTGCCACGATCACGGTGATTGTTACTTCGGTTCTGCGTCGGTAATCAAAAGGTTAATATTTTTGAGTTTTTCTAAAATAACTTGGGTATTTTCAGGTCGGTTTTCGGGTAGCGGTTCCATCAATTCGTCGATCAAGCTTACGAACAACTCGTCAACGCCTACAGCTTGATTTCTCCAATTTATTTTACCAGTTTTTGCATTGACGGGAAAGTCGATCGGCTGTAAACCCGTTAATAAATGTACAAAAGTACGCCCCAGGGCAAAAAAGTCCGTTAGCGAAGCCCTCGAAGAGGATCGCACTTCTGGTTTACCTGCAATTTGTTCGGGCGCGGAGTATCCAGCAGAACCTATGGGTGCGGTATCCGTGTCTGCTTCGGCTGCTGCGCCAAAGTCAATTAATCGCAATTTCCCATCCGCTGCAAGCATCAAGTTGGATGGCTTAATATCCCGATGCACTAAATGATATTTGTGAATTGCCTCCAAAATATAGAGCATTTGTTGCAGCCAATCAACAGCTAATGTTTGAGAAATGTACTGATGTTTAGTTAGAAATTCTGCCAAGTTTTCGCCAATAATTTTTTCCATCACCAAACAAGACAATTGCTGCGAGTTATGGGGGAATTTAAGCTGGAAATAACCGTCTGGTTCGACTTGGGGAACTCTTCCCTTTCCCGCTAGCCAAATTAATGCCCGCGCTTCTTGTTGAAACAAACGAAGTAAATCGGGATTGTGTGTATGTTTCAAGACTTTTAACACCTTGAGTGTTCCCCATTCATTGTCCCCGGTTCCCCAATCTTGGACTTCAAAGATGTCTGTGGGGCGTGCGGGATTGGGCGATCGCACTGGCTTGATGATACGATAGCGATCGGCAATTAGTAAAGCCGTGCCACAAGCCTGACAATTTTGAGTAGCAGCAGTATTTTCCCGTTGTTCGCATTGAGGATTGATACAGTAACTCATCTGTCTTGATGCGTCCTGGACTGACGGATTTAACGGATTGATTCAATTATTAGCGCGAAACCCAGTAGTTCTGACCTTACTACTGGGTTTCTATTACCGGCCATTTTACACGCTACCACATTTAAGTCAAGGATTTAAGATTAATATCATCGCGCTCTACCGATTGAGCTACTCCCCAGTGTTTGGTTGGGGAGGCTGGAATTGAACCAGCAACCTCGATGACCTGATTGTTCCTGACATTCGTTTTGGCGATCGGCGGTGAATGCTGAGTTTAGAGTAATAACTTGCTATTGAATTTGTACGCAACGCTGCCTCTGCCAATTTGGGCTACCCCTCATTATTAGGTTGAAGGGACAGGAGTCGAACCTGTACTGTCACAGTTGTACGGTTTAAGTTGAAGTTTGAGATTGAACTTGTACTCTGTTTATATCTTAAACCATAACTATCAAAAAAGCAAGCTATTAGCGGAAAATAAATTGAAAAATTCGCTCTCCTACTCTCTGTTCTTCAACTTCAGAATTGTTAGCTTCTTCGCGGGAAAACATCACAGCTTTCTGCAATATTTCCACCCTTTGCAGCAACTCATTGATCCGCTGCGCTGGTAAAGCTCCAGAAAACTTGACAGTGCGCCAGTAGCCGATCGTAATATCTTCGTAATAAACATCGACTTGAGCCGGATGGTGTTCCGTAGCTTCAGCTTTAACGTGATTGCGGGGAGTTTTAAAAGTCTTGAGAGTTTGCACCGGTTCTGTTGCCCAACAGTCGGCTGAAGCATCAAAGTTCCAAGTCTCGGAAGCATCTAAAACAGGAAGTTTTTTGATGAATGCTTGCAAATCTGACAGTTGCTTTTCAATGAATAGTAAATAGCTGACTGGCACTTGGCTCAAAAGCACGTTTCCGTCTACAGTTACGTCGGCACGGGCTCTGCAATTTGTCCAGTCTTTGGTTGCGGTTACGTCGAAGAGTTTGGTCAAAACTTCTGTTGTTTTGCGGATAATCTCTTCGGCTTTGACTTCGACTTTTTTGGACTCGGGCGGCAGTTGTTCGCCTTCTTCGTCTTTGGGGCGGTACGTGCGGGAGATTCCCGAAAGCACGGCGGGCTTCTGGAGGGCTTTTTGGGCTTCTGCTAGTTCTTGGATCGATCGGCTTTTGATGCCTTTCTCGATCGCGATAATCTGATTTAATCGTGCCATAGTTCTAAATTATTGATGCTGAACTCATGTCAAGTATGGTTGCAGGGCGATCGTCAAACTCTTTCTCGTGTGGCTTTTAGGGCTTTGAGGACTGAAGTCCTGACTGCAAACCTTACGATTTTTAAGTTGACATCACGGATATTTGTAGTATGACATACTTCAAAGAGGATGACAAGCTTTCCTTTGTAGGCGCGGTGCCAAGAGTCCCCGCCCTGACTAGCCCAGTAATTTATGCCTCAAAAACTCGGCAAAATCTCTAGCATCGCTGCGGATCAAGTGGATGCCGTCATTGGTGCGCCATTCTCGCGGGGGCGGGGGTGGCAACCACTCAAAGCGATCGGACGGAAACAGCTTTTTAGTCAATTCTCGGACTTGTTTTCTCCTGATTGCAGCGTCAACTCGCGACTCTTGAGGAATGTCAAATAAAATTATTTTTGCCCCGCTATTTTTATTGATTTCAGCGATTTGAGCTCTAATTACAGCAGCTTCTTTTTTGATATCTTCTGCATCTTTTTTAGACAAAGGTTGGCTTTGAATGTCAACTGTTGTTTGGATAGCTTTTTGCGATAATTCCGGAGTAAGATTGCGAGCCTCTCCGCTATCTAGTGCCTCTTTTGTTGCTTTTTGATTTTGTTTAGAGCGTTTTTTTAACGAATGTATAAAAATACTAACTGGACGATATTCTTCTCTCAGTATTGGCAAATACTGGCGCATCCAATAAAAAACAGGATTGTACAAAGATTCAACTAAATCCCTATCTATTGTGCGACTAATAGTATCGTTAATTTCTACCAAAATAATCGGAGGGTTGCTATTACTTTTTTTAACTATTTCTAAACCCGTCTGGCTCGATCCTCCCCCCAAAGCTATGCTCTTTACGCCCTTTCCAATGTCTGTAACATGAAGGTTGGCAGATAGAGAACTACCCACCATGACAATTTTCAGATCGGAATCATCATATACATACCTTTGAGCTTTGACAATATTATTTTGAATCAGGCTAACTCCGTCAGAAGCTGGCAACACTCCGCCACTGACGAGAACTTGATAAAAACTTATTACAAACAGGAAAATTAGTACCGGGCGCAGAATAGATCGCAACTTGTATTTTATAAACATTGAACACCTTCTAGAATTGGAAATAAATAAATTGTTTCGAGCTGCCACTGTTGAGGAATATCATTGCTAGCATAATTCCTAAAGCTACATCTTGATAAATACTCCAGAATTTTTGATTTTTTTTAAGTGAATCATGTTTCATCAGATTTTGCCAAGTGGGAAAATGAGGAATGTGATAAATTACTACTGGTAGGGAAAAAGTTAGCGTCGGAATAATGTGAGTCCAACCAGGCTTGACTTTATAGTTGCGAACTAAAGTAACTACGAAGTCAACTGCTTCTTCAAATCGTGGGAGTTTGAAAAGCAGCCATCCGAAGGAAACAAAAGAGAAAATTCCTACAACGCTAACGCTGTCAAATAATAATTGCTGCCAGATTGGTTTGGTTTCTGCTGAATTGGGTTCTGGGGATTTATTTTTGGATTTGTCGAACCCAAAAAAGCGTTCTACTGCTAAACCAAATCCGTGATAAATGCCCCAAACTGCATAACTCCAAGCAGCACCGTGCCACAATCCGCCTAAAGTCATTACTGTCATTAAGTTAAGATAAGTTCTGATTTTTCCTTTACGGTTTCCTCCTAGGGGAAAGTATAGATAATCTCTGAGCCAAGTTGATAGGGAAATGTGCCACCTTCTCCAGAATTCGGAGAGGGAACGGGAGATGTAGGGAAAGTTGAAGTTGTCGGGAATTGCGTAGCCCAAAGCCGCTGCTAAACCGATCGCAATTAAGGAGTAACCGGCAAAATCGGCAAAGATTTGGATTGAGTAGCCGAACAGCAGCGTCAGGTTGGTAATAGTTCCAAATCCTTGGTAGTAGGGAAAGCTGATCCAGAAGGTATAGTCTTTTAAGTTGTCGGCGACGACCATTTTTAGGAAGTAGCCGACTGTGAGCGATCTAAAAATGAAATTGAAAGAAATGTCTTTTAAATATTTAGGCTCAATCTGGGGATAGAATGTCTTGGATTTTAAAATAGGGCCTGAGAGTAAATTGGGAAAAAAGCTAATAAAAAATGAAGTATTGAGCAGGTGTTGGCTAAATTTGGGTGATACGTAAGCGTGGGATTCTGTTTCGCTTTCGCTTTTATCTTTTTGACTCAGTACATCTACCACTAAACTTATGCCTTCAAAGGTGTAGAAAGAAATACCGATTGGCAGAGGTAATTTTAAGAATAAATAAGCAATACTGCCTTCGGTTCGAGCAATATTAAAAACATCTGCAACAAAGTTAGTGAGCAAACCGGCGTATTTAAACAAGCTCAAAATTAATACATTCAGAACTACTCCTAATAAGGCCCAAAAAAAACGCTGTTTCTTGTCTGAAATTCTGGCAATTTGAAAGCTGGCTGTAGCGTTGATCGCAATTGAGAGGAGCAGGATTGACAGCAGTGCGGGAGCGTTCCAACTGTAAAATATGAAGCTGGCAATTATGAGGATGGGAACTTGCAGTTTTTGTAAGGGAGGCAAATAATATATGGTGAAAACAATTGCAAAAAATACTAGAAATTCAATACTGTTAAATAACATATTCTTTTGATTTCGGTCTTTGATAAGTCTAACGGACAGCGGGTTGATTACTTTGGTTTTTCATCGGTTTTTCAACCGATATCCCTCGCGTTGTCTGGTGGGATTTTTGTGAAAAAACCCAGTTTCTGCGTCTCAGAGTTTTTTACCTAAGTTGTGACACCATTTTCCTAAAATAATGCAACTGTTGGCAAGCTTTAAACCCATACATAGTAAGTCATTTCCAACTTTTTGATTTTCTATGCAAAAAGCGAAAATCGAAAATCGAAAAAGTTATCACTCACTATATCAAGGAGTGGCACTAATGCCAAGAGCGGACTCGTGGTGAGAGGTCGATCGCGCTTCCTGCAAAAGTGTAGCAAAGTTTACCTATTTTTCACGCTGCGACTACCTCCTGAGATAGATGTGCAAATACCTCCAGGGGCAAATTGCAATATTGGGAAACATTTCTTAACATATAGATAACAAAGGGAATCCGAGGAGACCAAAAATCCTTAAGCCCTTGGGGTGCTCGGTTAACCAGATTCTTCGCAAACAAGGGCTAAATCAATGAACAAGCAGCAAAACTCCGAAGTTTCAGCATTTTTGCCAATGCTCCAAAAAGGCATTTGGCTGTTTGGGATTCTGTCTTGGATATTCGGGCTGACAGATAGAAGCATTGCACTATTGTCTGACGGATATCTGTCCGCGATCGATATTGTCCAGCTATTTACAGCTTCCTTCTTTTTCGTTAGTTGGATTTTTTTAAGCCCGTTTCTGAGTTCTAACTCCCAGAGTCAGCGGAAGGTAGAAGGCATTCGGCAGAAAGTAGAAGCATCTCGCTAGTTTTTAAGGAATGAGAATTAAATAACTTACAATCTTTATTGTTCTTGTGGGATGGGCGTCCCGCCCGTCCAGAAAGGACGGGCGGGACGCCCATCCCACTTTCAAGAGTGTAAATTATTTAATTTGCGATCCTAAGTTGTTATGTTAGATTCGGTCGGGCTGTTGGTTTCTTCTGTGGCGAAGCGGGCGGGCCAAATGCGATCGCAAAAAAACAAAGTCCCCGCCGTCATACACAGTGGAATCGCCAACAGATTCAACAGGGGAATGCTCACCAAACCCAAACAAACCAAACCAAAACTCCCGCTAGCCGGCAAACTCGCCCGAATTATCTCAAATTTATCCTGAAAAGGTAGCTTCCGCCGCTCCAAAGGTGCATTTAAAAAGTCCAAACAGACAATAGTCGCGCCCAAAGCTACGCCTCCTAAACTGCTAAGAATAGAGCCGGGGCCGGGGAGAAAATTCAGCAGCAGGAGCGGTATCCCGATGCTGAACAAAAGTTGTAGTTTTCGGATTTCAAAGCCGATCGCCATTTGTAGATCCCGAAAAATACTCGCCAAGTTCATTGGTGCTTCTGCGGGCAATTGACCGTTCCGCAGAAGTTCCAATTGTTCGGATAATTTGCCGTACCAGGGCGAACCTAAAATCACGCCAAACTGGACTAATAAAAACCCGATTATTAACAAAAGTCCTGAAACCAAAAGTACGCGCAGCAGCCAGCCGAAACCGATTGTTAAGACGCCAAGAAAGCTCAGCCAAGCTGGCAAACTCGCAATTAAATCATTAAATTTGACTGACAAATCGGCAACTAAAACGTCTATGCCTGCCAAACTAGGAAATAGCAAGCTTAAATAAAGACCGATACCAATTAAAAAATTTAGGACGACGGGAATTAATACATAAGTCCACAGCTTGGGAGTTTGCAAAATCAGCGTGAAAGCTCGAAAAGGATAGGTGAAACCTACCAAAAGTCCAAGGGGAGCGGTAATGGCTGCGGGGGCGGGATTTGAATTGAGCTGTTTTGACATATGGTTAAACAGTTGACAGTTGACAGTTGACAGTTGACAGCGAATTGATAAGAACGGAGATTTAAACTCCGTTTTTATCACAATCTGCCTTCATGAGTAAGGGCTTCAAACCCGGCTATTCGGTGAAGGAAGAAGGAAGAAGGAAGAAAGCCCTTCGACTACGCTCAGGGTACAAATTCTATTATTATTACGTATGAGGATTTATTGCAGGTAGCCCCAAAAGTGAAGCTTTTTATTTACCATACCCCGGAACTTACGCCAGCAGACAAGATGCCGGCTTGCGCGATCGCAGTTGATGTACTGCGGGCGACTACGACGATGGCGACGGCCTTGAATAATGGGGCGGAAGCTGTGCAAGTTTTCAGCGACTTAGATAAGCTGATGGCCGAGAGCGAAAAATGGCCTGGAGACAAGCGGATTCGCGCCGGAGAGCGCGGTGGCGCGAAAGTTGACGGTTTTGACATGGGGAATTCGCCGCTGGACTGCCCGCCAGAAAAGGTGACTGGAAAGCGAATTTTTATCAGCACAACTAACGGTACTCGGGCTCTGCAACGAGTGCAAGATGCTGCTACGGTGTTGACGGCGGCTTTGAACAACCGCAAATCTGTGGTGCAGTTTCTGTTAAGCAAAAAGCCGGAAAGTATTTGGATTGTGGGTTCTGGTTGGGAAGGGAGTTATTCGTTGGAGGATACGGTGTGTGCTGGTGCGATCGCCCAAAGTCTTTTAGCAGAAAGCGGTATTCCTGCGATCGATTTTGCTGGTAACGATGAAGTGTTTGGGGCGATCGCTCTTTATCTGCACTGGCAAGATCGGCTGCATGAATTGTTGGAAAAAGCCAGTCACGGCCAGCGCCTCCTGGGTTTGGGTGTGATTGAAGATTTAAAATATTGCGCGCAATTAGATACTTTAGATGTGCTTCCTATGCAGCGAGAACCGGGTGTGTTGGTGAAGTCGGATTTTAAAATTTCTTAGGCTGATTTCTGGGTTTTATCTTCGGAAGAAACGGCGAATTGAAATTGTCTGCGAGTGCAGTATTGGTAGGTACGCTGGGAGCATCTCAGTTTTGCATTTACAACAGTGCGAGCTTAAGAGCTCGCGTATTGTACAATACGCGAGCTCTTAAGCTCGCACTACAATAAAAAAAATGCTTTTTACAAAACTGAGATGCTCCCGATGCTCCCGGAGCATCTCAGTTTTGCATTTGTAGTGCGAGCTTAAGAGCTCGCGGGTATTATACTCGCGAGCTCTTAAGCTCGCACTCAAAGAAAAAATGCTTTTTACCAAAATGAGATGCTCCCTGCGAGTCCGCATCCAATCGGAGGACTGAAGTCCTCACTACGAACGACGGAAGTTAGTAATTAGCGAACAATATTTTTTCAATAAAGTGCAATTAAAGATATTGAGTAGGGAGACAATATTGTTGTATTCCTAGTGTATTCCAGACAATTAAGAATTGTTGGATTCGCCGAACCGTTGAATTAAACACTCGGCAATTCTGGCTGATGCACCGCCTTCTCCCATGCGGCGCCAGCCATTTTCAGCGATTAGCTGCAACCTGTCGGGATCGCGAAGCAAAGACTGGATGGTGCCGGCAACTTCGGCGGGATGTTTGACTAAAATTAATGAGGGGCCTAAGAGGCGACTTTGAGCTTCGGCAAAAGCGGGAGTAAATTGCGGGCCGCTTCCGGGAATGGCGATCGCCGGTTTTCCTAAACCGACAAATTGTTCTGTAGCGGTTCCGGCCATTGCGATCGCTAAATCGGCTTGGTACAAACAATCGTTAAAACTTTGCTGAGTTAAAATCATCGTGGCTTTTCTTTGCACAAAAGTCAAGGGCAATAGCAAATTAGGAGATTCTTTCCTAATTTCTTGAGCGCTAGAAACAGGAGGTCGCAAAATACTGCCTTCTCGCCGCTGGGTTTTAGTTTCGCCGTCTTGACGCCAGCCGAAAAATTCTAAACTAGGTCGCAAAGCTTCTAAGTTTAACTCGGGAGAAATAGCTCCGAAAAATAACAATTTGCGATCGCCAAACAGAGACAAAATTCCGGCTACAGCCTCTACTATTAGCAGCCAATTAGCATAGGCTTCCGGCGCTCGGGAACCGGGCAGTAAGGTGATGACGAGCGATCGCTCCATTTCCCGAAACTCTGCATCAGGGCCGTAAAAACGGGCGGGGTTTTCCGGTTCGAGTCCGTCCATCATGGGATTGCCGAGATTGTAGGCGGGAATTCCCAGCTTTTCTAAAGTCTCGGCGGTGAGGGCGTCCCGGACAAAAACGGCTTTACAGAGCTTTCTAGTCATCAACCAGCGCTCCCAAGGGAAATAAACCGATCGCGACCAAATCTTCCAAGCCCACGGGCGGGATTTGCCAGCCAGAGGCCCCTGCTCGTCCCGCACGTGATACTCCGACTTGGCCGTGCCGACAAAGGCATAGGGCGCGGCGCCCAGCCAAGCAAACAGCAGCGGTACAATATCTCCGCAAGCTAAGATTGCTGGCTTGTGATTTCCAGACTGTTGTGGCGATCGCACCCAAGCGCGGATAGCTTTAAACTGAGCTAGGGTCAACTGAAGCAACCCGCCTTTGACATCGCGCAAAAATTCCCTTCCGTCCATGTAGATAAAGCCACCCGAAGGCATCCGCTGCACCGGGCCGATGATGCAGGCGTTTTCTAGTTGAGCGAAAGCTTGCCCTTCGCCCACTAGCGGAAACACGGCTATTTCTGGGGGATGCGGGTGCTGTTGCAGTTCTCGCAAGATGCGAAGGGCGATCGCATCTTCTCCGTGGCCGTTACTGAGGCAAAGTATTTTCAATCCCAAATCTCTCAAAAAACTGTCTCTCATATTATCATCGGGCAAACAGGGCATCGGCCAAACAGGGCATTGGGCATACGTCACTTTTTTGAGAACTACTATATAGCAGAAAAAATGAAGTAAGTAGACCCGCGCGAGTCGGGCACTTTTTGGTAAAATAGCGGATGAAACTCCTATTTTAGAGGTAAAATCGGATGCTACAAACCCTGCCAAAATCTTTGACACTCGAAGAGTTTCTGAAGTTGTCAGAAACCAAACCAGCCAGCGAGTACATTGACGGTAAAATCATTCAAAAACCCATGCCTCAAGGAGAACATAGTGTAATTCAAGGCGAGTTGACAAGTGCTGCTAATGCTGCTCTCAAACCTCAAAAGGTGGCGCGAGCATTTCCCGAACTGCGGTGTGTTTTTGGCGGTCGCGCGATCGTTCCCGACGTGACTGTATTCACTTGGGAGCGCATTCCCCGTAACGAAAATGGCGGTGTGGCAAATGTGTTTGCGATCGCCCCGGATTGGACAATTGAAATCCTCTCCCCTGACCAAAGCCAAACTAAAGTTACTAAAAATATTTTACATTCTCTCAAACACGGAACTCAAATGGGTTGGTTAATCGATCCAGAAGAGCGATCGGTTTTTGTATATCGGCCGGCTCAATCAACCGAGGTGTTTGACGAACCGGAACAGTTATTGCCCGTGCCATCTTTTGCCAGGGAATTGCAACTGACAGTAGGAGATTTATTTGGTTGGCTGTTACAGTGAAACAACAGAATATTATATAGCCTTTCTCACTAACATGAGTTACGCATTGGGCGAAGCGAAGCGGAGGGATTGGGCCCAGCGTAGCGGAGGGATTGGATCTGACAACCAATAACTAATAACCAATAACTAATAACCAATAACTAATAACTACTAACCATCGATATACTGCTGTAAAATATTCCGAATTTGTTTGAGCTGAAATCCCTTAGCAAGTTGGCGGAGCTTCGTGGCAAACGGCACTAATTTTGGTTCCAAACTTTCCAGCTTAGCACTCTCCTCAAAAATTTCTTCAATGTCGCCCATAGCCGCAAGTTTCACAATTTTTGCTACCGACTCAGAAGCCGCAGGTAACAGAGCAGCATAAGCAGGAAAATCAGATGCTGGTGACAAACTGGGAGTTTTACAATTTTGGTTTTCCGGAGATTCCTCGTAAATCCATTCTAGTCCCAAATGCACGCGCAACTGTTCCAAAAAGTGATTTGCTTCGATCGGCTTGGGAAGAAAATCATCGCACCCTGCAAGGATGCTCTCTTGCTGCGCCGACTCGAAAACGCTAGCTGACAAAGCGATTAACACGACATCTTTTAATTCCGGCAACTGCCGCAGTCTCCTTGTAGTTTCTAAGCCATCCATTACAGGCATTTGCAAGTCCATTAAAATCACATCAGGTTGAAATTTGACTGCTTTGTAGAGGCATTCTTGACCATTTTGTGCCTCTGCAACTTCAAATCCCAAACGCCCCAGCATCCTGCACAACAAATCGCGATTTAGTTGATTGTCGTCCACGATTAGCACTTTCCGCTTATTGCCCACAAAACCGACCAGCCAGCGTTTTTCCCGCAAAGGAGACACCTCTAAGTAGCGTTTGGCTGCGGGCAATTCTAAATCTAGCCAGAAAGTGCTGCCTTTTCCGAAAGTGCTGTTGACGCGAATTTTGCTGCCCATCAGTTTAGCTAATTTCTGGCTGATCGAGAGTCCGAGACCCGTACCTTCAACAAAGGTATTGCCTCCTACTTGGTGGAACGGCAAAAATATTTCTTCTAACTTGCTTTTGTCTATTCCTGTCCCGGTATCCTCGACTTGAAATCGGATTTTTAAAGCGTGTTTAGCTGCGATCGCATTGTGGGAAAAGCGCAGATAAGTTTCTTTGAGTTCAGAACTCAAAAGCGAGAATTCGTATGTTTCTCCTTGGCTGCGACTCCAGGCCTCTGTGCCGACATAGCCGACTTTGAAAGTTACTCCGCCGCTGTTAGTAAATTTAACGGCATTGCTGAGTAAATTTATCAGAACTTGGCGCAATCTTTTTTGATCGACTTGGACGCAGGTGGGCAGGGGCGATACTTGTTCGTAATTGAAACAAATTCCTTTTTGATCTGCCCGCATCTGAAACAGATCCGCAATGTTTTTCGTAAAATTTAGAAAATTTAACTCTTCCGGGTAGAGTTCCATTTTTCTAGCTTCGATTTTAGAAAGGTCTAAAACATCGTTGATTAACATCAGCAGGTGTTGACCGCACTGTTGAATATTGCTGAGACTTTCTTGTTGATCGCAGCTTAAGTCTCTGTCGGTTTTGAGGATTTGAGCGTAACCTAAAACCCCGTTTAAAGGCGTGCGGAGTTCGTGGCTCATGTTGGCGAGAAATTCGCTTTTGGCGCGGTTGGCGGTTTCGGCGGCTTCTTTAGCTAATTTTAGGGCTGCTTCTGCTTGTTTGCGATCGGCTATTTCGGTTTGTGCTTGTTCAAATAGTGTCGATTGCTGGATCGCGATCGCCAATTGCACGCACAATTGCCGCAGGGATTCTATTTCTGAGGAATCCCAGACACGGGGGCCGCTGCAATCGTGGGCGATCAGCAGTCCCCAAAGTTGATTTTCTGCGGTGGGTTGGGCAGGGTAAATGCTTTCTCGTGCTTGTAAAATTGGCACTATTAAGTTAGCTCTAACTTCAAAATTTTCAAGAATTTTAATGTAGCATTCGCTCAGATTTTCACCATAAATATCTTCGATAGCTCGAATACAGCCTTGCTGGTAAATAGCAACAAATTTATCTTTAAAACAGGGGTCAAGATTGTTAAAACCTCGGAGAGAAATTCGATTATTTGCCACGGATTCGACAACTACAGTGCCGCTCCAGTCGGGATTAAAGCGGTAAATAACTGTGCGGTCTGTTTGCAATAATTGCCGCACTTGATCGACAGCAGCGGTGAGAACTTCTTCTAAATTGAGGGAAGAGCGAATGCGATCGAGCATGGCAACTACCAGGCGTTCTCGCCTTAATTGCTTTAGCAGCGCCATCTCAGCTTGTTTGCGGTCTGTGATGTCGGTAATTACTCCCACAAACCCGATTAAATTATCAGTTTCATCTTTAATACAGTCAGCGCGAAATAAGGTTGTTACCAGTTCCTTGCTTTTAGTTTTGATTTTGAGTTCGCCTTGCCAAGATTTGCCTTTACGAATCGTTTTAAACATTTCTTGCAGCACTGAATTTTGCGGATAAATTGCCGTTGCTCCACCCGCTGCGTTCAGTTCTTCTGCTGTGTAGCCGTACCGCTGAATAAAGGCTTGATTGTGGTAGATCGATCGCCCTGTCAAGTCAGCAATGCCGATCGCATCACTGGTGCTTTCTACGGCTTGAGTCACCCGCAGTAGGTCTAATTCAGCTTGTTTGCGATCGCTAATATCAGTAATGCTGCCGATATAGCCTTTAACTTCGTGCTTGTCTCCGATTTCGGCGATCGCCTGAGCGATCGCCCAAATTACCCGACCGTCTGGACGCAGAAAGCGGTATTCTGATTTAAAAGGAATTTTGTGAATAATTGCTCCATACCATTCATTCTTCACCCGATCCGCATCATCGGGATGTAGGGCATTCATCCAGCCAGTTTCGGCTGCTAATTCTGCATTTAATCCCGTGATTTCGCTCCACCGCTGATTCACATAAAGACAATTACCAAACGCATCACTGTGAAATATGCAAACCGGCGATGCTTCTGCCAAAGTTTGATAGCGGCGCTGGCTAGATTGCAGTTCTGATTCTGCTTGTTTTCTTTTGGTGATATCGCGGAAGATCGAAATTATCTCGCCCCCTGCAAGCATTGTCAGCGACAATTCTTGAGGGAACTTAGTACCGTCGCGCCGCTGACCGATCGCTTCTATATTGCAGTACCCTTTTTCCTGGAGCACCGGGATTATTTCACGTTCAAGATATTGAATTTCAGCACGGCTGTAGAGCATTTTCCATTTCTTCCCATACAGTTCGCTAGCGCTAGCCAAGCCGTACATTTTAAGATAAGCGTCGTTTGAATAAATACATTCTTTACGCTCGTTAAAAATAGCAATGCCGTCATGAGCAGCGCCCATAGCGACTGCTTGTCGCTGAAGTTCCGACTCAGCTTTTTTGCGAGAAGTAATATCGCGAGCCACTGCATAAATCAAACCTTCTTCGCTAAAAGGCGATGCCGTCCACAGCAACCATTTGTAAGAACCGTCTTGGCAAATATAGCGGTTTTCAAAGTAAATACTGGGCGTGCCACTTATTAGCTTTTCCGCTTCGATTAGAGTGGCTACTCGATCGTCTGGATGAATAAATTCGATTAATGGTTTGGCGAGCAGTTCGGCACTGCTGTAGCCCAGAGCATTTGACCAAGCAGGGTTTAATCGTTTAAAATAGCCGTCGAAACCAGCAATACAAAGCAAGTCTAAGGATATAGTAAAAAAGCGATCGCGCTCTGTCTGTGCCTGCTTTAACTCAGTGATATCCATCACTAAACCGTCCCAGAGAATATCGCCTTTGCTCCCAGATTTGCTCTGATTGGTGAGCCTTTCCGGTCTGGATGCTCCTTGCAGCCACTTAACTTTTCCGGATGGCATAATCTGCCGCCACTGCTGCCGCCAAGGTTCCAGCATAGCGGCTGAAATTGCGATCGATGCTTCTAAATCTAAGCGATCGTCTGCATGAATTCTGCTGAAAATCAATTCTGCATTTTGCTCTATTGCTTCTGGCTCTAATTCGTAAAGTTCCCGACTGCCTGAAGAAACGTAAGGAAAATATTTTTCTCCGCTAGCTGAGAGTCGGAATTGATAAATTACTCCGGGCAGGTTGGCTACGAGTTTTTGAAATCGAGCTTCGCTTTGTTCCAGAGCTATTTGCTGCCGTCTGTATTCGGTAAAATTTCTGATTGTGCCAACTATTACTTTACTGTTATCAGCTCTTTTAAAAACGCTTTTTTTGGTAGAAATTATCCATTCTTTTCCCGCAGTGTCGGTGAATTTATCTTCTGTTTCCAAACAGATATCTTTTGCCAATAATTCTTCATCTTTTCTGCAAAAAACATCCGCTTCTGATTTTGGAAGAAAGTCATATTCTGATTTGCCGATCAGTTCTTGTCGAGATTTCCCTATCAACTGACAAAAAGCATCATTTAATATCATCCACCGGTTCTGGTCATCTTTGACAAAAATTGGATCTGGGGTCGCATTTAGAGTGTGGTTTAAAAATTCTTCAGATGCTTTCAGTTGTGCTTCGTAGCGGTAGCGATCGCTCACGTCCAACACCACTTCAATTATCCGGTCAATAGATCCATCTAGGCCGCGGATGCAGCGCAGCGAAACTCGCGTGTAAACTATTTCGCCATCTTTTCTAAACCACCTTTTATCTGAGATGTAACCGTCGGTTTTACCTGCTAACATCTGAGAAAATTTTTCAAAATTGGCCTCAAAATCCTCTGGATGAGTAAGCTCCAGGCAATGCTTGTGCACGAGTTCGTCGCGATCGTATAAGAGCAAATCGCACAGAGCGTCGTTAACTTCAATCCAATTGCAATTTTCAGCAATTGCGGGGTCAATAATTGGAGCGACGATGGCAATTCCGATCAGGGAATTTTCCACCACCGAGCGATATTTTTCTTCGCTTTTTCGCAAAGCATCTTGACTGTTCTGGCGTTCTATGGCGTAACGGAGCGATCGCATTAACAGTTCGCCGTCGATTTTTCTTTTGACTAAATAATCCTGTACGCCCACCGAAATCAACCGCAGCGCCAGCTCTTCGTCGTTTTGGGCAGTCAAAACTACGATCGGCACATTTACCCCATACTCTTGTATCCGAGCCACCGTCTCGATGCCCTGACTGTCTGGTAGTGAAAGGTCTAATAAAATTATGTCAAAACTTTCTTGATTCAATCGCTGCTGCGCTTCGCTGAGGCACTCTACTTTCGTCAGCAATATATACTGCCGACCGCTAATTCCTGACAGCAAATCTTCAATAAGCTCAGCTTCCTGAGGGTGGTCTTCTACTAACAGAACCTTGAAGCACGTAGGAGGTACAGCTAAGTTAAAAACTGCTTTCATAATATTTATTAATTAAAAGTTGTCTCAAGCTAACTTGGATTTTATCTTTTATTTCCGGGGGAGTTATCGAATTGCACCTACACATACATCGGCGATCGGATTGCGGTGTGACTGAACGCTACAAAACTTGTGTTTAAGAGTTATAATTATATCACAAATTCACTCGGCTGTCAACGCGAAATATGTTTTATTCTAACTTGCAATTTAACTGCTACCTTCAAGCTTCGCCCTGAAAATATAGGATTTAATTCAGCTTCTCCTGCCATCTAGCTTCTGGATATAGCCTTTCTCAAAAATATGAGGTACTCATGGGCATAGGGCATAGGGCATCGGGAATAGGGCATAGGGCATCGGGCATGGGGCAAAGAGGGCATCGGGAATACTTCACTTTTTTGAGAACCGCTATATAGCCTTTCGAGCGAAAGATGAGGTACAAATTTGATTTGAGATTTGAGATTTGAGATTAGGAGATTCGAGGATTCGAGGATTCGGGGATTGCGGAATTGGGGAATTGTTAATGAATTGGTCAATACCTCATCTTTCCGATAACCGCTATAAGTGCGTGCCTGATGTCTCGATTAAGGGAGAGTAAAGTGAAAAGTTGAACCTTGACCAGGTTCCGACTCCACCCACATAGATCCACCGTGACGTTCCACAATCTTTTGACAAATTGCTAAACCAATACCTGTTCCAGAATATTCTCTTTGAGTGTGCAAGCGCTGGAAAATTTGAAAGATGCGTTCTTGATGCTGTGGAGCAATCCCAATCCCATTATCTGACACAGAAAACAACCAGTTCTCCTCCTGTTTGGAAGCGGTAATATGAACCGTAGGCGGTGCATCGTGGCGATATTTAATTGCATTGCTGAGTAAATTCTGAAAAAGCTGTACCAGTTGAGAAATATCTCCCATTATCTCTGGCAATTCACTGTAGGTAACAACTGCTTGATCGTTGCGGATAGCCCCTTGCAGGTTGGCAATTGCTTGCTGGACTACATGATTGCAATCTGCCAATTCAAAGGGTTTCTGACTGCGACCAACTCGCGAATATTCGAGCAAATCGTCAATTAAAGTTTGCATTCTCGTGCAGCCCTGAACGATATTGGTGATAAACTTAATAGCTTGGCTGTCGAGTTGGTCTTTGTAGCGTTTTTCTAAAAGTTGAGCGTAGCTGGCAATAGTTGCTAAAGGCGCTTGCAAGTCGTGAGAAGCTACATAAGCAAATTGTTCTAGTTCGGCATTCGACCGCGCCAATTCTTGGTTAGATTTTAAGAGGGCAGATTCAGCGCGCTTGCGGTTCGATATCTCTTGTTGGAGGAGCAAATTTTGCTCTTGCAAGGCTTTTTCAACGGCGAGGCGGTTGCTGATTTCTTCTTGCAAAATCTGGTTTTTTTCGTAAAGAGTTTTTTCAACGGCTAAACGGCTGGTGATTTCTTCTAGAAGCAGCACATTTTGTTCTTTTAGCTGTTTTTGTAAGTTCCGCAGGGTAAGGTGACTTTCGATGCGGGCGAGCACTTCTTCAAACTGAAATGGCTTGCTGATGTAGTCAACTGCTCCTACTGCAAATGCGTTTACTTTGTCGAAAACTTCATCTTTAGCGCTGATAAAAATTACCGGAATTTCGCGAGTTTTAGGTTCAGATTTTAGATGCTGACACACTTCGTAGCCGTTCATTTCCGGCATCATTATGTCGAGTAAAATCAAATCGGGCGGATTAGAATTGCAGGCTCTCAGAGCCATTTGCCCATTAATCACGCAGCGGGGCGCGTACCCCCGATGAGTCAACATTGTAGACAACAGGCGCAGATTTTCTGGCGTATCGTCTACTACTAAAATGTTTCCTAATGGCGTCTCTGGTTGCTGATTGTTCATTGAGTGTTTTCCCAATATAAAGGAAGAAGGAAGTTCGGCAATGGATTATGTAACACAAGATGTAACGGATGGAATAAGGCTTAGTTATAGCTTTTCTGAGAAAGATGAGGTACGACTGGGCATAGGGCATAGGGCATAGGGCATAGGGCATAGGGCATAGGGCATAGCGCATAGGGCATAGGGCATAGCGCATACCTCACTTTTTTGAGAACCGCTATATGTAGAAGAGAAGTCAGAAGCAATAAAGCAAGGATTTCGGTAATTAATAAAATCCTAACCCTCGGGTGCGGTTCGTATATTTTATTTCGTAATTAAAAACAGACTGGGTTCTAGTAGGAATATTGGGGAAATAGAACTAGGAATCATCTCAGACATAGAATTTTCTATCATTTGTTTGTGCGGATTTTTTGGAATTGTTCGTTTACCAGAAAGAATTGGTTTAAATCCTCTCCCTTTTGGAAGAAATTAAAATTAGACGATTCATTACTCCAATCCTCTTCCTTCTAGGTAGAGGTCGCCCTCAAGCTGTCAACTGTCAACTGTCAACTGTCAACTGTCAACTGTCAACTGTCAACTGTCAACTGAATGAACAATCTTTAAATCTCCAGCAATAGAGTCAGAGCGTTATTGTACCAAGTCAATCCTTTATCTAAAACCTTAAAGCCAGCTACTTTACACATAGATTCTAAAGCATAAGCTGTAGGCAGCCACCACCAAGGGCCAAAGTCGTTGATGTCAAAAACGGCTTTATCAATTACTCCGAGAATTGGTGTGCCGTAGGTGTACTGCTGCCAGTAAGCTGTTAAGATAGCTCGTTCTGCTTCGCCCAAAGCGGGAATGAAGATTACCCCAGAAGCTGGAATTTCGTAGCGTCCCCGCTCGTTTTCTATAAGTTCTTGGGTAATCGCTGAAGTTAAGATTAAATACTGCCCTGTTATTTGACGCAAGCTCATTAAAATTTGCAAAGGGTGGGGGTGATGGTACAAAACTCCTGCACAGTGGACGACATCGTAAGGCTCACCAATTTCTGCAAGCTGAATCTGAGTTATATCTTGACTGATACAATTATAATTAGCAATATTTAAACTTGCCATGCGATCGCGAAAATCATCCCAAATGTGTGCGGATGCCGGCGTGACATCAATCATTGTCAGAGAAACTGCACCGTATTTGCTTGCTACGGATACTTTTTCGTTGACTTTTCCCCACAATCCCCCGACTTCTGCAAAAGTCTGATTTTTGACGACTCGGGCAATGTAGCGATCGCGAATATCGTCATTCTCCAACTCTGATAATATACTGCGATCGCCCGTAGAGTCATTTTTTTGCAAAATTTCCGCCAATTTCCCGGATATTGCGGCATCTTGCGGCCGAATTTCTAACGCCATCAAGTACAAGACTGTAGCTGCGTCGGGGCGATCGCTCTCGGCAAACTTTTGGGCTGTTTCGCAGTAAAATTCAGGAGCGTGCAGCGGCTGCAATTCGTGGTGATAGTAACTCGTTGCCGGATCTAAACCTGACGGCACTCTTTTGATGAGAGCATCGCCTAACTTGGCGTAAATGTTGGGGAGATCCGGTTCGATTTGCAGCGCACAAAGGTAAGCAGAAACAGCTTCGTTCCAGTTGTGGATCTCAGTCAAAGCATCGCCTAAATTATAATAAGACCAAGAAAAATTGGGGTTGAGTTCAATAGCGCGCTGATAAGCAGTAGCTGCTGCTTTCCACTGATCGGTTTTTAACAGCGGTTCTCCTAAATTGTGGTAAGCCCAAGAAAAGTCTCGATTGAGTTCGATCGCCCGCTGGTATGCCAAGATTGCTGCCAACCAATCCTGGAGTTTAACTAAAGTTAATGCTAAATTATAATGAGACCAAAAAAAATCTGAATTAAGAGCGATCGCCCGCTGGTAAGCTGTCGCAGCTTCCGACCATTTTTCTAATTGAAAAAGCGCATCTCCCAACTTGTGACAAGAACCAGAAAAATTCGGATCTAAGTCAACAGCTTGCTGGTATGCTGCTGCGGACTCCGACCATTTTTCTAATTTGCCGTAAGCTTCACCGAGGCTGTAGTAAGACCAAGAAAAATTTGGGTCAATTGCCACAGCCGTGCGGTAGACAATAATAGCTTCTTGCCATTGTTCTAATTCGAGCAGAACGCTGCCTAAATTGTAGTAAGACCAAAAAGAATTCAGATTCAGCTCAATACTTTCGCGGTAGGCAGCTTCGGCTTGGCGCCAGAGTTTATTGGCTTGCAAAACATTGCCTAATTTGTAATGAAACTCCGAAATATCCGGTTGCAGCTTGATAGCTTTGCGGTAGTTAACAATAGCTTCGTCCCACTGTTTTAGGGCGCTAGCAGCTTCGGCTAATTTGGTGTAAGCTTCACAACAACTAGGGTTTAAATAAATAGCGCGGTGGTAACAAACTAGAGCTTTTTGTGGCTTGTTTTGCGCCAACAAAGTATTGCCCAAATCTAGATATTCTTCCGGTATGTCGATCGGTTCCACGCTGAGTGATTGATACCAACAGTCGGCTGCTGGCTCAGCTTGACCGACTTCGGTAAATATCCGGCTCAAATTGCGGTAAAATCCTGCAAAGTCTGGTTGTAGGGCGATCGCTTTTTGGTAACAGTCGATCGCTTCTTGCCATTGTTGCAAACTAGCGCAGAGGGTGCCGAGGTTAGCAAAAGCTTCGGCAAAATCCGGTTTGTGGGCGATCGCAACTTTATACCAATACCGAGCGTCTTCTAGCTTACCCTGAGCTTGCAGCGCCTTTCCTAAGGTTTTGCAAGTCTCGGCGGAATCGGGGTGGGATTCGAGAATTTGGTGGCAAAGTGCGATCGTCCGATCCAACTTCCCTAAAGCTAAATATATTTCTGCCTGTTGTTGCAAATCAACCGCGGCTGTTTCTGAATTCACTTTTAACGTTCCTGTTTAGTAATAATTCCCTGTGTAATTGTAGAGCAAAACCTCTCTAATATCCTCCAGATCGTGCACCGACATCAGCCTGACTGTAAATACCGAGTACCTGGATGGCATTTATGCGATCGTCATCGAGGGCTACGCTAACGAACTTTAATAGGACTTACGCACAGGTTGCCAGAAACCGGGTTTTTGCTGAGAAGACGCGCTGTGATTCGCAAATTTGGGAAAAAACCCGGTTTCTTTGTCGGAGTGCGTCGAGGACTGTTTAAGTTAATTTGTACGCAAGTCGAGCAAACACATATTTCGATTAAACTAAGATAGCAACCAGTTAAGTAAACCCACCTAATAAAACTCAAAATACGGCTCGCGCTTAAGCTTGTTGTGTATATCTTTTTCCCTCTTCCCTCTTCCCTCTTCCCTCTTCCTTCTACTGAACAACCAGGTAAACAATGTCAGCAGCCACACGCACACCGCAAGTCAGCGTAATTATAGCAGCATACAACGGATCTCGCTACATCGTACAAGCGGTAGAAAGCGTGTTGTGCCAAACTTTTACAGATTTAGAAATAATCGTTGTAGACGACGGTTCGACAGATGAGACACATCAGGTATTGCAGCCTTATTTCGACAGAATTCGCTACGTATATCAAGAAAATGCCGGAGTAGCAGCAGCCCGCAACCGAGGAATTCAGGAATCCAAAGGCGAATTCATCGCTTTTTTAGATCAAGATGACTTCTTTTTGCCAGATAAATTAGCAGCACAAATATCCCTATTTCGCCAGCAACTCTCCTTAGGAATTGTTAACAGCGGCTGGCGCATTGTCAACCAGCAAGGCGACAAAATTTCCGATATCAAAGCTTGGGAATATTTCCCAAAATTGAACTTAGAAACTTGGATAGTACAAATGCCCGTACTTCCCAGCGCCATGATGTTTTCACGTCAGTGGCTGGAACTTGCAGGCGGATTTAATTCAGAATTTGATTCAGTAGACGATTCAGATTTAGTTCTGCGTTTAGCCCTCTTGGGTTGCGAAGCAGCATGGCTGCCTCAAGTGACAGTATCCTACCGCCAGCACGATCAAAATGTATCAATAAAAAAAGCTCTCAAACAAGCCAATCTTTTTATTACCTTAAAACAGCAATTTTTCGCCAAACCAGATTTACCGCAGCACATCCGCGAGTTAGAAAATCCGGCTTTTTACGAAGCATTGACTTGGATGGCTTGGCAATTGTACTATAGTAACCATCCAGTAGAGGCGGTTGAATTTTTCCAAAAATCTATCCAGTACAGTCCTTATCCTCTAAGGCCAACAGTCACCGATTGGCAGAAGCGTCTGAGTGCGATCGCTCAAACTTACGGAGTTACAATCGATTTTCAATCGTTAAGAAACTTACCAGAATGGAAAAAAATAATGGCTAGCATACCTACCTCAAAAACACCGCGAGTCAGCGTAATTATCCCGGCATACAACTGCGAACACTACATTACTAGAGCTGTGGAGAGCGCTGTAAATCAAACTTACCAAAACTGGGAAATTATCGTCGTAGATGATGGTTCTACAGACAATACGAGGCAAACTTTAGAGCCGTACCGCGATGTGATTCAGTACGTATATCAAGAAAATCAAGGAGCAGCAAAAGCTCGAAACCGCGCTTGCGAAATGGCCAAAGGCGAATTTTTAGCATTTCTGGATGCCGACGACTTTTTCCTGCCAGAAAAACTCGCCAAACAAATTGCTTGTTTTGAAGCTGACCCCACTTTAGGGATGGTACAAAACGGCTGGTTGATGGTTGATGAAACCGGAAAAGACATCTACCCAGTCATGCCTTGGGAAGACACGCCCAACTTAGATTTAGAAAGCTTTGTCCTGCACAAAAGCGTGCGTCCCAGTGCAATGATGGTGCGGCGCGAGTGGTGGGAACGTCTGGGCGGTTTTGACCATCGCTTTCCGCCAACAGAAGATTTAGATTTTGCTTTGCGTTTGGGTTTAAAAGGCTGCAAATGTGCGTGGTTAAAAGAGATATTAACCTGCTACCGCCAGCACGATAGCAATCTCATGTCCGGTGGGGAAAAAGTGATGAAAAGCATGGAAATTGTAATGGAGCAATTCTTCGCCCAACCCAATTTGCCCGATCGCATACGCCAATTACAAAAGGCAGAACGTTACAAGTCTTTAGTGTGGATAGCGTGGCGGATGTACCGCGACGGATATTTGCCAGAGATGGTCGAGTGTTTGAGAAAATCCCTGTACTATACTCCTTATAATGGCACAGAAACAGTTTTTAAATGGTTGGAAACTTTTAGAGTTTCTTCGGAAAAATACACGAACAACTTTGATGCTTATGCCTTAACCAATTTAAAAGAATGGCAAGACATGGTGGCGGAGGCAGTCAACAATACCTATCAATTTAAATCAGAGCCTAGTTCAATTGGCCGCCAGCTTGCACCGCACGTACTCGTCTATGCAGAAGACCACGGAATCGGCGGTTTGGCGCAGTTCAACCACTCGCTACTTTCCAAATTAGCAGCCGACGGCTACCGAGTTACTAGCGTGCAAACTAAAGCTTCTAATCCTTTAATTACCGAACAGCAACAACTAGGTATCGAGCATATTTGGCTGGAGTTCGATACGATGAGGGAGTTTTTGCGAATTGCCTACAATTGTAGCGATGCTGAAAGAATTTACGCGGAAGCTAAACCGGATTTAATTATATTTAGCGATGGCTGGCCGATGGCAAATTTTGCTGCGAAACAAGTTGCACTCAAACAGAACATACCTTATGTAATTACTCTGGGTTATATCGATCGCACTTATAAGACTTTTAACCGTGGAGATCAGGTTCCCTATTTCGATGCAGTGGCCTATCAGTACAATTTAGCTAAAGCGGTGATAGCTGTTTCCCACGAGAATTTAAACTTGTTTAAGAGTTTGTTCAAAATGCCTCGGGAATGGGGTAAAGTAATTTATTACGGCAGGCCGAACAATTACTTTGAACCGCCCAATCTCTCAACCCGCCAACGCCTGCGCCAAGAACAAGGCATTCCCGAAGAGGCTGTGGTTTGTTTCACGGCGGCGAGACTGACTCCAATTAAAGGATATCAGTATCAATTGCAGGCGATCGCCAAACTGAAAAATCTGCCTGTTTGGCCGCAAATTTACTTCGTTTGGGCCGGCCCCGGTTCCACGACTCACGACAACATGGAACCGGAATTGAGAGCAACTGTCAACGAATTAGGAGTCACCGAACAAGTTAAATTTATCGGCCAGCGGTGGGATATTGCCGATTGGTTGGATGCCAGCGACATCTTTATTTTATCATCCAAAGCAGAGGGAATGCCGCTAGCAGTGATGGAAGCAATGGCGAAGGGATTGCCCGTAATTGCTACAGCAGTCAGCGGAATTCCCGAAGAGTTGGGAGATACCGGAAAGTTAATTGCCGATCCGACAATTGACGCGCAACAGACAGCACAAGAGTTAGCCGCAACGGTAGAACTATGGGCCCAAAATCCCGAATTGCGGAGGCTGGCAGGACAAGCTTGCAAACTGCGAGCCCAAGAGCTTTTTAAGGAAGAACGGATGCTGTTGGAATACTCAGAAGTTGTCGCCCAAGTCTTATCTGCTAGCGGCAATCGAGACGAATTTGCGTTAGCGAAGCCCTCGAAGAGGATCGCGCCCAAAGTCCAAAAGCAGATCGAAAAAGTTGACAGTATGCTCCATTACTATTATCTAGTATGGCAGGCTTGGCAAGCTTGGGAGCGCGGGGATATGTCCGGGATGGTGGAGAAGTTGCAGTCAGCTTGGAAATGCACGCCATTGTTGACAAGCGAAACTATCTTGAGTTGGATTGTAAATTTTGTTGCCTTATCTTCAGAGAAAGGGGAGCAATTCGATACTTGTGCGCTGATTAATTCCGAAGCTTGGCAAGAATTGATGGAATTAGTACAGGGTTTTGAACTCGCCTTGTCTCGTTAAATTTTAAGGTACGTTGTTGCGATGAAAGCGCTCTTTCATATATAAACAAAGAGCGCTGAAGCGCAACTACATACCTTGGAAAGAACTCATTTTAAGGTACGTTGTTGCGATGAAAGCGCTCTTTCAATATATAAACAAAGAGCGCTGAAGCGCAACTACATACCTTGATTGAATTGAAGTCTTTTTCTGTTTGCAACCACATACAATATGCAATTCACCTTCAAGTTCAAACCTATTAATAAGCTGCTGCCAATTTGCTTAGCTTTGGTAACAATCCTGTTAATCGCGTATTTTGGGCAGCAGCCAACAATTGCCCAAATGCGATCGAACGTCACAGTCGATTTTGGACAGCCAGCCACCGGTATCACCTCCATGAGCGGCTTCTTGCACGGAATCGACCCCAGCAAGCCCCCCGATAGCTCCATTAAGCCCTTGCAGCCCAAGCTGTGGCGCGCCGGAAGACTCGATATTTACGATCGAGTAATCGCCAGCGGAGCCGAATTTCAACTATTAGTTAGCGACCTCTGGGGCTACGGCAGCAACCCCAAAGGCTGGCCCTATCAAAATTACCCCGCGTGGGAAGCCTTCATCCGACAGTTAGCCCAACAGAATAAGGGCAAAAAAATTATTTGGGATATCTGGAACGAACCAGATTTAGTAAATCCGTTTTGGAAGGGAAGCAGAGAACAATTCTTTGAAACTTACAAAAGGGCTTACAAAATCTTGCGGCAAGAATTGGGGCCGTCAGCGATGATTGGCGGGCCGAGCATCAGCACTTACAACAAAGAATATCTCGCGGCTTTTTTGGATTACTGCAAAGCGAACAAACTGGAAGTAAATTTCCTAGCTTGGCACGAACTCAATGATACCATAATTTTATTTGTTGACGATCACGTATTTGATGCTAAACGCAATTTCCAACAAAGTCCCTTTTACAAGGAACTAAAATTGCAAAAGATTTATGTCAACGAAATTGTCGGAGAATTAGCGCAGTATCAGCCGGGGGAAATTTTAGGTTATTTGTCTAACTTGGAGTATGCAAGAGCTGATGGTGCTTGCAGAGCTTGTTGGGATACAACAGTAGGTAAAAAAGTTAGTAATTGCTTCAATAATACGCTGACAGGGATGGTTACGCCGAATACTTTTGAGCCGAGGGCTGCTTGGTGGACTTACAAAGCTTATGCTGATGGAGTGAATTCGCGGGTGCTGAGTCGATCGGATAGCGATCGCCTTGTGGCCTTAGCTAGCAAGTCAAATCCCGAAGGTAAAGCACAGGTACTTTTGGGTTATTTCGATCGCAATTATTCGTCAGCCACAACCGTTACCTTGAATCTTGTAAATTTGCAGCAGCTTGGGATTAAAAACGGTCAAAAAGTTAGTCTCAAATTAGAGAAGATTCCTAACAATCTCGAAGGCGCTGTGCAAAAGCTGGTTACGGTTAAAGAAGAAAGTGTTTCGGTTGTTGGCAATAACTTGACTTATGTTGTTCCTAATGTCAAAGTTCATGAAGGTTATTTGTTGACTATTACCAAGTAAAATCACTCAAGAGTCGGCGGTTGGAAACCGCGACTACACAAACGATGTCCGCCTCCGCGGACGAAGAAATATGGATGGGATTTGAGAGAAATGTGCGATCTAATTTTAAATCCGAGGTGGTTAGAAACCCGGGGGTTGGAAACCGCGACTACACAAACGAAGTCCGCGCAACGCGAGACTAAATAGTAGGCAGTATCTACAAAAAAATCAGGCTTAAATACTCCTCTATCTCTTAGTCTGCGGAGGCAGACTTGGCTTGTGTAGTAGCGGTTTCCAACCGCCGAATCATCGGAGATTTATCAACGATTGCTGCACGGATTCCAGCCATTCTCTGACAGTTTGATTTTTCGATTGTGGGTCATAGTAACAGCCTAATTCATCCAGGACGAAGGTTTCTAAATCTGGTTCGGAAATCGACATTTCTAGCAGTTGACTAAGTTCTTGCGATGCAGCTTCAATACTTGCGGGGGGTTCGCTGTTCAGGTAGTTATTGACTACATCACTGGGAGTGTCAGCTTCTAGCGCCCACTCTTGGTGAAAGTAGGAACTGAAAAATTGGGTTAAATTAGGAAATTGATCGATCATTGGGGATAAGCTGTGAGAATAAAGTATCCGGGAGGTAATTTATTGCTGCGCTGGAGGACGATTTTCAGGCGAGAGACTGGAGTTGCTTTGGATGAGCGGCGGCGCAGAGTAATGCCAATTGTTCTGTTGGCGTTGTAGTCGATCGTATAACGATTGCCTCCTTTTTTTACCCAGGAGGCGATCGCACTTTGATTTTTGGACATTGCTTCCGCAATCGCCGCTTCAGCGACGGAACGGTTAGCAAAGGAAGATGCAGCAGCAATTTCCATTTCTCGTCCGAGTCGCTGTGCTAATTCTCCTTCTGTTTTACCAACGTGTCTCTCTAAAGTGTGTCCTCCTGCGGCTTCGTGAACATCCAATCCGCCGCCCGGTATCTTAGGGACAAAGGCTATGGTGGTTTGTGGTATATTTGAGATTTCCCCTGCAAAAACAGCGCCACCAACAGCGGATATTGCCGAGTGCAATAAGATTGTGATTGAGGCGATCGCGCAGATTATACCTAAAAATCTTTTTAGGCGATCGAGTTGACTTTTCATTGTTGTTTTTGATGTTCAGTATAGTTGTCTAATGTTTTTGTCTGTTTCCTAGTTTAGCATTAGTGATAGTCCTGGACGCACAGGTGCCTAGAAACCAAATTTTTTACGAAAATTATGCGCTCTCAGGGTGCATCTCACGCAAGGAAAATATGTTTGTAGGGGCGAAGCATGACCGTAGTCAATATAGGATTATAACTAATAACTTATATGCGGTCATGCTTCGCCCTCTTCAAAATTGAGATGCACCCCGCTCTCACCCACAAATTAGGTTAAAAACCAGGTTTTTTTGAGGTTGATGCGTCCGGGACTGAGTGAGTTAGGAATTGCACGCAGCATTTAAGTGCGCGATGCACAGTCCGCACCCTACATTGTATTTAGAATAGGATTTTTTTAGGGTTTACAAAGCTTCACTCAATCTGAGAAATTATTAATAATTCTTTGAAAAAATCCCAGATAATTGATGATAGATTAATTGATAAGTTTTCAAAAGGTGAAAAAATGCAAGTAGTCATCCTAGCGGGCGGTCTTGGTACTCGTCTGAGAGAAGAAACAGAATTTCGCCCCAAGCCTTTAGTTGATGTCGGCGGGCGCCCGATTATTTGGCACATCATGAAAATATACGCCCACTACGGCTTCCAAAACTTCATTGTCTGCTTGGGCTATCGCGGCAACATGATTAAAGAATATTTCCTGAATTATGAAGCCATGAACAATGACTTTACGATATGTCTGGGACGGAAAAATACCATCACTTATCAGCAGGAACATCGCGAACAAAATTTTCATGTAACGCTGGCTGATACTGGTGCAGAAAGCATGACGGGAGGGCGGGTAAAACGGATCGAAAAATATATCGATGGCGAGAATTTCATGGTGACTTATGGTGATGGAGTTGCTGATGTCAATATCGATAAATTGATGGAGTTTCACAAGTCTCACGGTAAGCTGGCAACTGTAACTACATTTCGCCCGATTTCACGTTTTGGGATTTTGGATGTTGACAGTGAAGGTCAAGTACGAGAATTTGCTGAAAAACCTCAAATAGACGGCTGGATTAGTGTTGGATATATTATATTTAACCGCCGGATATTTGAGTATTTGGGTGAGGATGATTGTGTTTTAGAACAGGAGCCAATGCAGCGTTTGGCAGCAGATGGACAGTTGATGGCTTACCGCCATGAAGGCTTCTTTTATGCGATGGATACTTATCGGGAATATAAGTATTTAAACGAGCTTTGGGATGAAGGGAAGGCTCCTTGGAAAGTTTGGGAATAATGATTAATTAAGATGGCGGTTTAAACCAGGAAAACGGCGGTTTAAACCAGGAAAACGGCGGTTTAAACCGCGTCTACACAAAGGAAGTCTGCCTCCGCAGACTGAAGAAACGGCGGTTTAAACCGCGTCTACACAAAGGAAGTCTGCCTCCGCAGACTGAAGAAGCTAATATAATTTTAATCGCATTGTCTTCAACCCACGGAGGTGGGTTTTGTTTCTATAGACGCGGTTTCAACCGCCGAGTCTGAAGATTCAACCCACGGAGGTGGGTTTTGTTTCTATAGACGCGGTTTCAACCGCCGTTTCTGAAGATTCAACCCACGGAGGTGGGTTTTGTTTGTGTAGACGCGGTTTCAACCGCCGAGTCTGAAGATTCAACCCACGGAGGTGGGTTTTGTTTCTATAGACGCGGTTTCAACCGCCCAGTCTTCTATAAAATCATCATAAAAAATGGATTTTCAATATATTCTAAACAGCGCGGAAAGTTACCTAAAAGAGTGCGTTGCACCCCGCGCGGAAATTATCGACAGTGACTCGGAAGCGCTGAAAACAGCACTTTTAGGATTGGAAAATCGATCGCTCTTAGCGTTGCGCGTTCCCCAAAAATGGGGCGGCGCGGACATTCCACCGGAGCTTTTTTACCAATATCAGGAATTGACTGCGCGATATTCTGGGGCTTTGTCTTTCCTGCAAACTCAGCACCACAGCGCAACTGCGATGATTGCTAGCAGTGACAATGAAATGCTCAAAGGCAGATACTTGCGCGCGATCGCCCAAAAAGAGTTACGCTTGGGTGTTGGGTTTTCGCATTTGAGGCGATCCTGAAGATGGCTATCTACTGTCGGGGAATGTTCCTTGGATTACTGGTTTTGGCTTGTTTGAAAAGTTTATTGTGGCTGCGGTACTTCCAGACAATCGCGCGGTTTTTGGTTTGCTGCCTTTTGCTAATATTGAACGGGAATCTGGTAAAATAGCTGTCAGCGAAATCATGCCGTTAATCGCGATGAATTCGACTAATACTGTGACAGCAAGTCTTAATAATTGGTTGTTGCATGAATCGGAAATAATTTCGGTTAAAGCTGTCGGTTGGATTGCGGAAAATGACAGCAAAAATATCCTGAATTTTGTGCCGGTTACTTTTGGCTGTATTCGCGCGGGATTGGATGTAATTGTAGCGGCGGCGATAGTTAAAGATTCGCCTGCGATTGTGGCGGCTTGCACAAAATTGGAACAGAAGCTCGATCGGCTAAAACAGCATTTCCTACAATCTCAACATAGCTCAAAAGCCGAACAATTAGCGCTCCGAGCGGAAGCTATTGATTTGGCTGTGCGGTGCGGGCACGCTGCGGTGGTGGTTTCTAGCGGTGCGGCTAACGGTAGGCTGCACCCGGCTGGAAGAGTTTATCGAGAGGCTTTGGTGTATACTGTTTCCGGGCAAACAAAGGATGTGATGGCAGCGACGCTCGATCGCATTCTAGAGTGATTCAGCTAGGTTGATTTTGATTTGAATCTGGAACGGGCAAGATGCCCATTCCACAAGAAGAAAAAAATGTGGGATGGGCATCTGGAAGGGGCAAGATGCCCATTCCACAAGAAGAAAAAAAAATGTGGGATGGGCATCTTGCCCGTCCTAATATTGTAGGTATATCAGCTAACCTGAGTTTTTGTGTCGATGACAAACAACTTTAACTCAAATAATTTAAAAACGATCGCCTACCGCGACATTATAGACTTAACCCATGCAATTCATCCACAGATTCCCATCTGGCGGGGTGATCCAGCGCCGGAATTTGAAATAGTATCTGAAATAGACAAAAACGGCTATTTCCTGCGAAAATTCTGCATGGGAGAACATAGTGGCACTCACATCAACGCACCGAATACCTTCGATCCAGCAGGCGCGAGTGTTGATAGTTATGCGCCCCAGTCTCTAGTTTTGCCCGGAATTGCGATCGACCTTCGGGAGCAATGTCTTGCCAATCCCGATTACACTTTAACGATAGATGATATATTGAATTGGGAACGCCAGCACAAATTTATTGAACCGGAAAATCTAGTTCTATTATATACTGGATGGCAAGCTAAATGGAATGATGAGCGAGCATTTTTCAATCCTGACGATGGCGGAGTTTGCCACTTTCCGGGATTTGGTCAAGCTGCAACTCAATTTTTGCTGGAAGAGCGATCGATTGCGGGAATTGGTATTGACACTCACGGAGTCGATCCGGGACAAGATGAAAGTTTTGCTGTGAATAAAATGGTATTGCAACAGCAGCGAATTGTGCTGGAAAATCTGGCAAATCTCCACTTTTTACCTGCGGCAGACTTCACTTTGGCGATCGGAATATTACGCCTTTTGGGAGGTTGCGGTTCGCCCGTGTCCGTGTTAGCTTTTGTAGCTTAAGCTGTGGCATATTTGAATTGCATATTTCGGGCGGGCTGGAAGCCCACCCCACAAGATTTTGATTATTTATTAAGTCTAATTTAAATTTTGATTAGCTTAATGCGGTAAAATTGGATTGAGAGAAGTCGAGTACGAATAATAAGATTAATGACAGAACTGCCTAACGATCTCAATGATGCGATCGCCCAATCGCGCATTGCCACCGCCGCCGCCCTCTCGGATGGCATGAATCTCCTGCAAGTCGAATTAGTCTTTCCCGAAATCGCCCTGCAAGCACAGTCTATCACGCAACAATTCTTACCAGAATTTGAGGAAAGCCACTCCGGGATGAAAGTGTTTTTTCCCGATGCTGGTGCAGCCGCCCTCGCCCGCCGCGATTGGGGAGAAGTACCTTTTAAAATAAGTGATTTGGGCAGCAGCCGCACTCCTGTTGAAGATAATATAGCACCGGAAGATCAACTGTTTTTGCTGGTTAATCCGGCGGCGGTAGAGGTGTCGCAAGTTGAAAAACTTTATATAGCTGCGGCGGGCCGCCCTGTGATCTTGCTCAACCCGCGCCTAGAAGATGTTGCTACTATAGGTATAGGTTATGCAGGCCGTCAGTTGCGCGATCGATTCCTGAGCAAAATCGAATCTTGCTATTACATCAGGCCGCTAGATACGGCAGCTTTATTCCGCTGCTATCCGCAACCGTGGCAAGTCTGGCTGGAAATAAATGACGAATACGAATTAATTTCGGAAACTGCTCAAAAACCTGTGGGAGACGATTTAGAACGGATTTTAGCGAAGGCTATGGGAGTCGCCGATCCTGATTCGACTGCACCGGCAAAACCGCTAAAAAAGAAAGGTTTTTTAGCAGAAATGCAGACTTTCCTCAAGGCTTTGACTCAGTAGTATTGTAGAGTGCGTTAGCTAGAGTTATTTTCGATTTGCTCGATCGACTCATCGCTGGCGCATCCTACACCTTAAACAGTTGACAGTTGACAGTTGACAGTTGACAGCGAAGTGATAAGAAGGGAGATTTAAACTCCGCTATTATCACAATCTGCCTTCATGCTGGGGCTTCAAACCCATGCTATTCGGTGAAATCATTGTTGAGTCAATCTAAAATCGACTGACTCGATAGTAGTAATTGCCACAGCAGAATTAACAGCGGTTATCAATTCTCTGAAAGACTTGCAGGAGAGGGCACTCCCGTGTTTCTAGGGTATCTTTGTACTTCACTTATACCGAAAGCTGGGATAACTTCTCAGTGTTGCGATCTGTAACTACGCAAATAAAATTGTGAACTTTACCAAAAGTTTATAAAAGTAGTATAATGGGTGACACCCCTCCTCAGCGAAAGATCGGAGGAAATAGCAGCTAAATCAGATGCTATAAGCGAGTAATTAAGGTTTCGATTCAGGAAAGCGGATAAATACAGTGAACCAGCGGCGCATTGTTATTGGGGACGTACACGGGCATTACGACGGGTTAATGCTTTTGCTAGAGGCACTTGCCCCGAGTTCGGACGATCGCGTATATTTTTTAGGAGATTTAATCGATCGCGGGCCGAAAAGCGCTCAGGTATTAGATTTTGTGCAGCAAAGCCCCTACCAAACGCTGCTGGGAAACCACGAACAACTGATGTTAGATGCTTTGTCGGGGCCCTCAGTGGATATGCGGGCGTGGCAGTCTTGGCTGTACAGCGGTGGGGATGCGACTGTCGCTAGTTACAAGGATACAGGGATGATGCCGTACAAACACTTAGATTGGCTGCGATCGCTCCCAACGCATCTAGACTTAGGGGATATCTGGCTGGTGCACGCGGGTGTGCATCCAACTATGCCAATTGACAAACAGTCGATCGAACAATTGTGCTGGATTCGCAAGGAATTTCACGCGATACCGAAACCGTATTTTCCCGATAAATTAATTATTACCGGTCACACGATCACGTTTACCTTTGAGGGTGTGAGGCCCGGGGAATTAGTCAGGGGCCAAGGGTGGCTGGATATTGACACGGGGGCTTATCATCCAAAAAGTGGCTGGCTGACTGGATTTGACTTGAGTTATCGCAGAGTTTATCAGGTAAATGTGTTTAACAATCAAGTGCGGATTTTGCCGTTTGATGAAGTTGTCAGACAATTGAAGCCGCAGATTCCACCTCCAAAAGCTCAGTTGAAAGCTCAGTTGAACTCTGTTGTTCAACAGGAAGCTTAATTCCAAACGAAGTGCTGGGAAAAGCTTGACAATTTGTTCTTGAGTCTCTATTGTTTGTAGTAGTGGAAAGCAAGGGTTTTTCACGCGGAACTTTGAAAATTGAATAGATTTTGCGATCGCCTGCGGTTGGTTTCATAACTGCAAGCGATTTTGATCTAGGTGGGCGATCGGCTGCGGTGGGTTTCATTGCCGCAATTGATTTCGACGCACCTAGGGCGATCGGTGAAACCCTGATTCTTGAGTTGAGGTGCGTCGATTGTGTTTGTAGTCTGGGGTTGAGCGTTTTCAATCCTATGCTTGTTGAAGATGACCCCCCATCTATTGAGAGTGAAAAAACGGTGCGTCGATTTGGCGTCTGGAACGCTCTCTGGGTAAGGGTTTGTAGCCGAACTCTTTCCCAAACGACTTCCCCGCAAGGGGATTGAAACATTTAGAGGTACAAAGTACTCCGAATTTCGTATAGCCTTTCCCAAACGACTTCCCCGCAAGGGGATTGAAACCGTTCCTCAGTAAAAATCGTAACTGTCTTGTTACAAGTACCTTTTCCAAACGACTTCCCCGCAAGGGGATTGAAACGAGAACGCCGTCCGCCAGTTGCAACGAAACACGTCGCTTTCCCAAACGACTTCCCCGCAAGGGGATTGAAACTTCTTGAGCTTGAACGGCCCGGTTCCAAAAATTGATAGTCAACTTTCCCAAACGACTTCCCCGCAAGGGGATTGAAACTTTTGGATTAAACCAGAAACTAAAACAACAAACAATCCACTTTCCCAAACCACTCCCCCGCAAGGGGATTGAAACATTGTTTCTTCCGAAGAAAAATTTATACACAAACCCAAATCCTTTCCCAAACCACTCCCCCGCAAGGGGATTGAAACTGTATTTGACTTTCGGAAAACAATATTTCGCAAAACTTTCCCAAACTACTTCCCCGCAAGGGGATTGAAACGTTTTCATTTCTATTCTCCATAGCTCATTTCTTCGAGCCTTTCCCAAACTACTTCCCCGCAAGGGGATTGAAACGCAGGGTTGCTGGAAATTTAATTCTTGTAATTGGTCTGCTTTCCCAAACGACTTCCCCGCAAGGGGATTGAAACCAAGTACCTCCTTGGCAACTTGAATAATTTCGTGGCTTTCCCAAACGACTTCCCCGCAAGGGGATTGAAACTGTTGATGTCTGTTCCAACAATTAAAATTGAGTTAGCTTTCCCAAACGACTTCCCCGCAAGGGGATTGAAACCAAATTCCGCAATAATTGTCGCCTGGCTTCTTAGCCAACTTTCCCAAACGACTTCCCCGCAAGGGGATTGAAACGAGAGTGGCTAAAGCTGCCATAAGGACAGAAAAGACACTTTCCCAAACGACTTCCCCGCAAGGGGATTGAAACTTCTGCGACGATCCGCCAACGATGGCGAAAATACAACTTTCCCAAACGACTTCCCCGCAAGGGGATTGAAACAAAAAGCAACAATGGTTTATTATTTCCCCTTCTTTCCCAAACGACTTCCCCGCAAGGGGATTGAAACAAGATTCTGGAACTTTGGAAGTTTGTTCTCTGTCAGCTTTCCCAAACCACTCCCCCGCAAGGGGATTGAAACTCTATTAAAAGTCAGAATTTCAACTTCCGCTTCTATAGGTTCTTTCCCAAACCACTCCCCCGCAAGGGGATTGAAACGCCCCAACGTTGTGCGAGTGCACCCGAGACAGAAACAGTCTTTCCCAAACCACTCCCCCGCAAGGGGATTGAAACGGTATGCTTTCTTGTACCTCTCTGCACTGAACTTTCCCAAACCACTCCCCCGCAAGGGGATTGAAACATGAAATTGTTAAACTCAAGGTTTTGACTTTGTTGACTTTCCCAAACGACTTCCCCGCAAGGGGATTGAAACTTCTTGATTTTGATTGCCAAATCACTTGGAATTTTGCTTCTTTCCCAAACCACTCCCCCGCAAGGGGATTGAAACTCCAAAAACTTAATCTCGGTGAAAAACCCGGTTTCTTGAGTTTTATGTGTCAGTTATAGAACCCATTTGACATCTTTGAGTTTTTGGGTTGTGTGACGAGAAATATAGAGAGAAACCCGGTTTCTCAGATTTAGGCAAGGGGCAAGAAACCGGGTTTCTACGAGTTTTTCGGTTGGGTGACGAGAAATATAGAGAGAAACCCGGTTTCTCAGATTTAGGCAAGGGGCAAGAAACCGGGTTTCTACGAGTTTTTGGGTTGGGTGACGAGAAATATAGAGAGAAACCCGGTTTCTGAGATTTACGCTCATGGCAAGAAACCGGGTTTCTACGAGTTTTTCGGTTGGGTGACGAGACATATAGAGAGAAACCCGGTTTCTCAGATTTACGCTCATGGCAAGAAACCGGGTTTCTACGAGTTTTTCGGTTGGGTGATGAGACATATAGAAAGAAACCCGGTTTCTCAGATTTACGCAAAATAGCTCTCAAATGGGTTCTATAGAATGCGTCACCTTGAGTTCGATCGCACTTCAACGCAACTCACCCACCCTACCAAAAACTACGATCGCAACAACCGACGCATTTCCAGCTTATAAGCCGCATTATTCAAACCTTCACCGCTAGCCAGATCCGGATCAATAGCCTGGGAAATCGCAGCAATTCGATCGCTAGTCGCCGGGTGAGTGCTCAAAATACTCGGTGGAGAAGGCTTGTTAAGCAACTTTTTCATAAAATCAACCATCCCAGATTGAGCGTAGCCCGATCGCCCCATAGTTTGCAAACCCAACTGATCCGCCTCATACTCAGCTTGACGGCTGTGAGGGCGACGCAAAGCCAACTCCACCCCAATCTGAACCGCCTTAGAACCATCCAGCCCAGTCGCCGAAGCTACACCAGATGCGATCGCCATTTGACGCATTTGCTTAATCGAATGGCGAGCACTAATATGCCCGATTTCGTGCGCGATCACGCTTGCTAATTCCGCCTCATTATCCGCCGCCGCCATCAAACCCTTATTCACATAAACAAAACCGCCCATCGTCGCAAAAGCATTAATATTGTTATCGTCAATCACCTGAAAAGTATAAGGAATATCCGGGCGATCGCTTTCTTGGGCCAGTCGCTGACCGATGCGGTTGATGTATGCTGTAGTAGCCCGATCGCGATCGATCCTAAACTCCCTACTCGTCAACTGCTGATTGATTTGTCGGCCAACAGTCACCTCCTGGCGATCGGACATATTCGACAATTGAATAACTTGAATCCCCCGCAAAATCAGTTCCGGTAAAGAAAATGCTTGAGTCGGTTGTGGGGAAATCACGCAGATACCCGCAGCCACAATCACCGACAGAAATAGATAAATCCCCCGGCCACAACTACGCCGACAAGTCAACCAAAAACCTTTTAACATGATTTATACGCCCTAGAAGAAGGAAGAAGGAAGAAGGAAGGAAGAAGGAAGAAGGAAGAAGGAAGAAGGAAGAAGGAAGAAGGAAGAAGGAAGAAGGAGATAAGATGTCGGTTGAAACCGAATCTACAAAAACAAAGTCCGCTAGGGTGCATCTGGCGCAAGGCGAATATAGCCTTTATCAAAAAGATGAGGTATGACTGACAGCTTATATAACCGCTTAAACCAAGAGGGCTGAAGCCCAACAACATACCTCATCTTTCTGAGAACCGCTATATATTCGTAGGGGCGAAGCATGACCGCAGAAAATAGGAGATTATAACTAATAACTTATATGCGGTCATGCTTCGCCCTCTTCCTTGCGCCAGATGCACCCGTCCGCGAAACGCGAGACTCAAGAAAATAATGTAATTTCAACCGTCGCTTCTTCAACCTGCGGAGGCAGGTTTTGTTTGTATAGACGCGGTTTCAACCGCCCGGTCTTTTTTTTTAGGAAAAACTCAAAAAGTCACTAAATCGGCAGACGAAATATAACGCTACTTAGTTGCTATTTTAACTTGTTCCTAAATTTTAACCACTCTCCCCTCTCCCCATCTCCCCCTCTTCCCATCCCCCACTCTCCAAGTCCTGCGGATTTTGGGCGATCGTTGTGGTAATATCTTTTGGCTTGTACAGATACTCCTGTCGCTGTCAGTGAATTAAGTAAGCGATTTATGAAAATTTTGGATTCTCAAGGCCGGTTGTTCGGCAAACTCAGCATTCTAGACGTAGGTGCAGCAATGATTGTGCTGCTAGTTGCAGTCGGCATCTTCTTCTTTCCCGGTACTTCCGGCGGTTCCGTCGCCCAAGTCGGCGGCGCCAGCGTCAAAACCGTAGAAATGGATGCAATTGCGATCGGACTCAAAGGCACAAACTTTCAAGAGTTATTCAAAGCCGGCGATAAAATCAACGTAGTAATCCGCAACCAGCCCTCTGGTCAGATTACAATCAAAGAGGTAAAAACCATAACTAGAACCCTCGCAGTTCCTCAGCCCAACGGCACCTTAAAAGCTGTCCCAGATCCTAGAGAAGAAGAATCTTTCAGCAGAAATATGAGATTTACTCTAGAGGGGAAAGGTCAAATTACTGAAAACGGCCCGGTTTTAGGAAATATGAAAGTCAAAATCGGAACTACTCTCGAACTTGAAGGCAAAAAATACATTTTCAACGCCAGCGTCATCGACGTGCGAGTCAAAGAATAGTCAGTTGACAGTCAAATAGGTACGTAGTTGGGCTTCAGCCCTCTTTACACATATATTTAAAGAGGGCTCAAGCCCAACTACGTACCTTGATTAATTTTGAGCGATGCTTTCATCTCCCGACAATAAAACTACCCTGCTTCGATTTCAACGCCAGCGTCATCAACGTGCGAGTCAAAGAATAGTCAGTTGACAGTCAAATAGGTACGTAGTTGGGCTTCAGCCCTCTTTACACATATATTTAAAGGAGGCTCAAGCCCAACTACGTACCTTGATTAATTTTGACAGTTGCGTCCCAGACACGAGCAGACCTTCTTCTTTCCTCGAACTTGGAACCTCTATCCGTGACATCCGTCAAATCCGTTACAGAATTGGTTGCCGAACTTCTTTACTCTTAAGAAAACAACCTTAAATACTGCCGAATTAAACCAATAGTCACAGCCGGAACTTCCAACTGCGGAGTCAAACCCACATTTTCCAGAGTTTGAAAAACCTTAATTGCATCCGGGTTGAGATTAGCCAACCGCTGGCCAATCTCGGGGCTAGTAAACTGAGATTTTTCACCCCAAATAATCGCAGTCGGTGTTGTTAGCTGAGTGATATAAAGTGACAAATCAAAACACAAATCTCCCCGCACAAAAGACAAGGCTGCATATTCTGCATTTGGTTCCAAAGCAGATTGCAGATAAGCATCGACAATTTCTTGGTAGACTCGACGGGAATCGGCAAATTGGCGCTCTTCTAAAAAGCTGCGAATGCCGCCATCTGTGGCAATGCCCGTACTGTAGAGCAAGCGGTCTAAAATTGGAGTGTTGACGAGTTTAGCAAAGAAACTGCTGCCGTAATCTTGTCCGAAGTCTGACAAACCGCTGGGAATCGTCAAAATCAGCGATTTGAACAGATCCGGGCGGGCGATCGCAGCTCGAATCGCGATCGCCCCTGTCAGCGAAGAAGCTATCACATCCGTAGGACTTCCGCAAGTTTTTTCGATAAATTGGATCAGAGATGTGATATAATCTTCGACCTGATAATTTTTTTGGGGATGTTCCGATCGCCCCCAACCGATTAAATCCGGTGCTAAGACTCGATATTCCGCTGCAAAAGCCGGATAAACTTTCGACCATTCGTAGGCACTTGACCCGCCCCCAAAGCCGTGAAAAAATACTAAGTTCGGTTTATTTTCCGAATTTGAGTTCGGCAATCCGATCCAAGGCATTTTTTCAGCAGTGTAATATACCATTCTGCCGAGAGAAGTCACGATCGATCGCTGACCGAAGCCGAGAGGAACAAGCATAAATAAGCCTCAATCGCTGTGAGATTGTAGAGTTTCGCGGGTCGCCTCGTCTTTATTTAAAAAGATTGCAAAGCTGGCGCCGTTTTTGTAAAGATTCAGTATTGATTTCAATCTATTTTAGTACAAGTGAAGCCTGAAACTACACACAGCAACTAAGTTTTGCGATCTGCGCGCTCAGGTTGTGCAGTTATCCTCACCGTTGCAAACTACTTGCGATCGGAGATAATAACAAAATGATGGGTAAGACCCCTCAACACAATCAAGTCGGTTCGCCGACTCCGAAAGCAGGCACTCGGAAAGCAGCGGTATCAGATCTAGCTTTTAATCGCGGCAGGTTTACAGCCGAGAGCCGATCGCAAATAATTAATTACCATATTTTACGGAGCAGTGGCTTTTAACGTCGAAGGTTTCTGTTAAAAGGCGGGCGATGGGTTTTCGATACCTCTGATTGCAGGCAATAAAATCATGAGTCTCGCCGTTATCAATTCCAAAACACAACAAACAACTAATATCAGGGAGGTTCAAAAAATGCAACTGCTTAGGAAACGGGATCGCGAGGGTTTTATGGTTGATGCAAAAAGTCTTCTAGCTGACGGGTTTGCAGAGTTTGATACTGCCTGTCGAAGCATGGATTTAAACGGCAAACAGACATTTGTCGCCACTCCAGAACGATCGGGTTCAGGGTTAGATGTGCGATCGCGCGTCAGCGCACCGGGAATGGTTCGCCTAGCTTTAGAAGAATTGAAATGCTTTGAAGTAGTAGAAAACCAGTTTGCCCATTGGGGAGTGACTTTTAGCAATACCGTCGCCATCCAACCTTCAAACCCAGCATTCCTGACGGTTTCTGGGTCAACAGTGTTAATGGGCGCCCCAAAAAGCGGACTGATAGAAGTAAGTTTCAAGTATCCAGTTCGCAGCGTAGCAGGACTTGTCACCAGTTCGCGGCGAACGGTTTTATCTGCTTGCGACATCGACGGTAACCCGATCGTTCAAGATGAAATGCCGGCGCCGAATCTAGCAGGGTCTAATTCTCCGATCGCGCCCAACACACCCCTGCGCGTCAAAGCCCCGAACATTCATCGCATTACATTTTATGCTTTTGACGGTCAGCTAATAGTCGATGACTTTATTTTTGGATTCTAAAACAATGCCATAAGTATCGTCCCAAGTCTGCAAACCTTCAAGAATGGCATTGCGGACTATAGCCTCGGGTTCCCGACTCAACATCAGGCGAAAGCACTCGGCAGCCCGGGAACGGGCGCTCCAACTTTTGACAGAAGTCACGCGGTTAAACCCACCCTGATTCACCAAATCGGTCATTTGCCGCACTGCAATCAAACGCTTCACAGGGTCAGCATCAGTCAAATCTCCCAAGATCCGATCGAGCGCTGCTTCATCTTCATCTTTTGAGGATCCCAGACTCAGCGCTTGGCGCAGCAACAGCCCTGCAATCGCGATCGTGCCAAAATTCTGCAAAATCAGGCTCAAAGCCATCCAGTGGCTCTCAGAGTCCGCCCAAATCGCCAAACTCATGTAAGCACCCAAGGTAGCAATCCCGCCGGCGCCTACTGCTAAAACCAACCGGCGGTTCGGGCTCTGCCAAAATTGCTCGGCTTTCGATCGCAGCAATTGCCATTCCCCGGACTGCCCTCGGTAAACCAGCATCATCGCTGCGATCCCCAGCCCTGTCGAAACCAATAACTGACTGTTCCACCACCCCCAAACTGCTGCCAGGGTGAAAGCCGCCAACCCACCTTTCGATCGACTCAAACGCGGTAGCAGCCACTTGAGAAAGGCGCTAGAAACCACAGGCGATCGAGCTCGATTGCTCTTCCCATCCACCCTCCGGCGTTTTTTTTCGGTTCTCTCTGGGGTTTCCTGCGGGCGATCGTCTAGACTGCTAAATGTCCTCAAAGCTCCGGCCTCAGTCATTTCTAAGGAGATCTCGCTCAAAGGAAGCTGACCTAGTTGCAAAGTGCGATCGGACTCTTTCGTTACGGTTTGATTCAGCTTAGTTGTAGTTTTTTTAAATTGATTCATAGTTACTTTTTTTACAAATAACTTTAAGTTATTTAGGCGTCTTTTGTACAGATTTTGATTTTTTCCAAACAAGAGTGTGAGACTTTAGAATACCAGAAATATCAACTTGTGGTGAGTGCCACAGATGAGTCAAATTCCGAGAACTTATTACTCGCAAAAGACTGATTGAAGATAGTTGGGAAAAGCACAACAGGTAACGCACGAATATTTCTCACTGACTTTTGAGTTCAAAGGCGATCGGAGTTGGGTGCCGGCAAAAAACACAAAAATTGACAATTTCAGAAATTTCGGGTATTTTGAGTGCTGGAATTCGCCCGCCGAGAACTGCGCGACGAAAATATAGCCTTTTGCCAACAGTCTGGGATCTCGCTACGCCCGGTGTCATACCATTTCCGATTTTAGATTAAATAATTGAAAAATTGGGTAGAATCACTGATTGCGATCGTGGTTGGGATCGGAGGCCTACAGTTGAGAAATGCTTCTGCCATGAATCAAATCATACTTTTTGGATGCTGTGGCCGACACCTACGGCGGTCCGTCCAGCTCGCTGTCAAGCTGTGCAGCGTTTCAAACCAGCCTCATTGGCTAAGATTTTTGAAGAAAATGTCGATCGCCCTCCCAAACTAGAACAAAAGCTGAGTAGGAGTCGAGCGTTGCCAGCAAACAGATGCGTTGCCATCAGCTATAATTTTTTCAGGTAGGGCATTAAATTGGCACGACCGAATCCCATTCCTCGGTACGACCTCGATCGAGTACGACCGCAGAGGATTTCCTTTTTATTTTAGGGAGCGATCGGGCAAAAGTTCCAGTCACTCGGAATCGGACGGCAAAAGTTCCAAGGACGGCGGCATCGCCCGTTAAATAATCCTCTGGAAAGAAACTTCACTTGAGATGGGGTAAATCAACAGTATATAGTTTTCTAACGAATGTTAACATTTGGTAACAAACCGCCTAGATTGAGTGAATGGCATATATACCACTCAGACTCATGAGTCAAATTTCTGGGCTTGCACGCAAACACATATCAGGAAGTTCTCCGATGAAGGCAAGATCAAAAGCATCAAAAACGAAGCAGGACAAAGACTCTACGATGTTGAGTCATACCAGCGCGGTGCAATTGTCGTGGGAACTATTTGCGAATGTCGCGTCAGTTCAACCAAACAGCGAGACGACCTTGCTAGGCAAGTTGAATTTATGCGAGAACGATATCCAGAAGCTGAAATCCTCCAAGGCATCGGCTCTGGACTCAACTTTAAGAGAAAAGGACTGCAAGCCCTACTGGTCAGAGTTATGCGCACAGATCAGCTCAAGATTGTTGTTGCCTGTAGAGACATCTAAAGCAGATTCGGATTTGAGCTATTCGAGTTTATGGTCAAGCAAAACGGTGGAGAACTCCTGGTTCTCTCAAACCCTTTTCACTGCCCTGAAACCGAACTCACAGCCGATTTTCTTGCCATCCTTCACGGCTACCGTTGCCGAATGCACGGCCTCAGGAGCTACAGCCAGAAAATCAAGAAAGATCCGAATATTCCCCAGCCCTGAACAAAAAGCTCTGTTGAAAAGATGGTTCGGTGTTTCCCGATTCGTATTTAATGCAACAATTAAATACTTACAGGAGCCGGGAACCAAAGCCAACTGGCTAACGATCAAGACAGGGATTCTCAACTCATTACCTGACTGGGCGTCATCGGTTCCATTTCAAATTAAATCAATTGCAATTAAAGACGCCTGTCAAGCCGTCAAAAAAGCCAAAGCAGACTTCAAAAAAGACGGACAAGTGCGTCGCTGTAAATTCCGCAGTCGCAAGGATACAAAGCAATCTATTTACATCCCTAAATCTGCAATCAAAGATTGTGGCATCTATCACACAATATTGGGTCGGTCAAAGCTGAAAGAGGCATTACCCAAGGATTTCAGTGACGGACGGCTAATGCTTGCCTATGGCGAGTATTATCTAATTGTCTCCGAAGAAGTGCAGCCGCGTCAGACCGACAACCAAGGTCGCGTGGTTGCCTTAGATCCCGGTGTTCGCACGTTCATGACTTTTATTTCCGAGAGTTCTTACGGATATCTCGGCAATGACTCCAATCTTCAAATCCAAAAACTGTGCTTCAAGCTAGACAGGTTAATCTCAAAAATGAGCGCATCTCCTAGCGCGCAGAAGAAAAGATTTAAAAAGGCTGCTGACAGGTTGAAGTCCAAGGTTCAACACATGGTTAAAGAGTTGCACGACAAGACTGCTAAATTCTTAGTTGATAATTTCGATGTCATCTTATTGCCATCATTTGAATCTTCAAAGATGGTTAGCAAGTCACGTCGCAAAATTCGCTCTAAAACCGTGCGTCAGATGCTGACTTTATCTCATTATCAGTTCAAGAAACATCTTGAATGGAAAGCTTGGGAGTCAGGTAAGGTAGCCCTGACTGACATCAACGAAGCTTATACATCAAAGACAGTTTCTTGGACTGGAGAAGTCAAGAAGATTGGCGGTTCTCGTGTTATTAGAGACCGAGATGGACGCTGCATGAACAGGGATCTAAATGGTGCTCGCGGGATTTTCTTGCGGGCATCGGTTGATACACCTTGGTTGAGAGAACATCTCAGCCTATGTATTTGTTGACGAATGTTAGCAAAAAAGTATCGGTTACGCTAGTGAAGAGAGAAAAGAATAGTTACGATCGAGACTTCATCAGTCCACCTTGTAATTTATTCCTCAGTTATCAAGCCCAACAGTTTTGCATTTTCTGGGAAGCGAGACTCTTGGCACTTCCAACAAGTGGGAAACTAGACCGTCAAAAAGCTTGGGTTTGATGGTAAAAGCCTTACTAATATTATGTAAACACCTTATCGATGGCTCGCCGGAACAATCTTGCAGGAAAACCCATGTCTAGTATGCAAAACCAATTTACGGTTCACTTTTGGGGCGTTAGAGGTAGTATAGCGTCTCCCGGAGCTGAAACAGTACGTTACGGGGGCAACACGCCCTGTATAGAAATGCGAGTGGGTGACAGCCGCCTAATTTTCGATGGCGGTACTGGGTTGCGGGTTTTGGGACAAACTCTCCTGTCGCAGATGCCCGTAGAAGCTCATATGTTTTTTACTCACACTCACTGGGATCACATTCAAGGATTCCCATTTTTTGTCCCAGCTTTTATTAAAGGCAATTGTTTTCACATCTATGGGGCCGTTGCTCCTACTCCTAATCAAGCTACTATCCAGCAGCGACTCAACGACCAGATGCTCCACCCTAATTTTCCGGTGCCCCTGCAAATTATGGGGGCAGACCTGAAATTTAACGATATAGAAGTGGGTGAACCCATGGAAATCGGAGAGATTAAGGTGGAAACAGCTTTGTTGAACCACCCCGGTGAAGCGATCGGCTACCGCGTCAACTGGCGGGGTTATGCGGCTGCTTACGTGACTGATACTGAACATTTTCCCGATCGTTTGGACGAAAATGTGCTGTATTTGGCTCGCGATGCTGAGGTGCTGATCTATGATGCTACTTATACGGATGATGAGTATTATTCGGAAAAGTCTAGCAGGGTTGGCTGGGGACATTCGACTTGGCAGGAAGCGGTGAAGGTGGCAAAGGCTGCTAATGTCAAAAAGTTGGTGATTTTTCACCACGATCCGCTGCACAATGACGAGTTTTTAGACAAGGTGGGAGAGCAAGTGGCTCAAAGGTTCCCGAACAGTTTGATGGCGCGGGAAGGTTTGTCGTTACAGTTGCTGCCTCCTCAAAACAAGGATTTGTCTGAAGGGTCGTCTGAAGGGTCGGTGGAAGCCCCTAAAGTGCCTGCGTGATGGATTTGAGATTGCCAGATGGTTCTTAAACAGTTGACAGTTGACAGTTGACAGTTGACAGTTTGAGAGCGGCATCTACAAGGAAGAGGATGGGAGTAATGAATAGTCTGATTTTTATTTCTCCCTCAAAGAGAGAGGCTTTCAACCAATTCTTTATGGTAAATCTTGAGGTCTGAAATCTAAAATTTAAGTGAGGGCTGACCTGACTCAAAGACGGATACAAGCCCCGGCTTAAGTCGTAGAGAACCAAAAAGTTTAGATCGAAGTTCTAACTCCCAGTATCGATTCTGTGGAGTCAAATCTAAAATCTAAAATCTAAAATCTAAAATCGACTGGCGATCGCAATCTGGCTAAGTATGGCAAAATCTTAAGCGTGTGGATAACTTCTTCTTCAACCGCTGCTCTGACTCCAACTTCTGTTGCCTTGGGAAACTTTGATGGTTTGCACCTAGGGCATCAACAAGTCGTGCAGCCAATTTTAAATCGATCGCCGGGGCTAACTTCTGCGACGGTTTCTGCGTCGGGGCAAAACTTGCGCCCAAACGCTGGCAGAGATCAAAATTTGGAAGGCGAACATCCGGCAAGCTGGGAAAACGACTCAGCAGCACTGCCGGAAACAGCCCGCAGCGCCCTGAATTTCAATGGTGCGATCGTGGCGCACCCCCGGGCCGAGGGCAACAGCCTCTCTGGTCGCGATGATGCTGCGGGCGATCGGCTTTACGGTACTGTGGTGACATTCAATCCCCACCCGCAAGAATTTTTTACAGGTCAACCCAAAAAACTGCTGACACCTCTGGCAGAAAAGGTAGAATTGCTCGCAGCAATGGGTGTCGAGCAACTTGTGCTGCTGCCGTTCGATCGAGAATTGGCAGCATTGACTGCTGCTGAGTTTGTCGAGGAAATTCTGGTGCGGCAACTGCAAGCGAGTCGTATTAGTGTGGGGGTGGATTTTCGGTTCGGACGCGGACGTGCTGGGACGGCTGTAGATTTGCAGTCGATCGCCTCGGGTTACGGTATTGATGTTGCGCTGATACCCCTGCACAATTGCGATGAGGGCGATCGAATCAGCAGTTCCGCGATCCGCGAAGGTTTAGCATCCGGCGACCTCACAAAAGCGAATAAGTTGCTGGGGCGGCCTTACAGTTTAGTCGGGCCTGTGGTGGGCGGACAGCGGCTGGGTAGGACGATCGGATTTCCGACTGCTAATATCGAACTGCCACCGGAAAAATTTTTGCCGCGTTTTGGCGTGTACGCGGTGCGAGTCTCGGTGAAGGATGGAGGCGGAATCATCAAAAAAGATGAAAATTCTGCCTATAAGTGGGAAAATCCCCAATCTCTAATTCCGCGCCAAGCATCAGATTTATCATTCATAAATGGGGTGATGAATGTTGGTTGCCGCCCGACGGTAAACGGTCTACAACTAACTGTAGAAGTTCATCTGTTAGATTGGTCTGGGGATTTGTACGGTCAAACCTTGAGCGCAAGTTTGATAGAATTTTTGCGACCCGAACAAAAATTCGCTTCTCTGGATGCTCTCAAAAATCAAATTCAGGCAGATTGTGATGTTGCTAGAAAGGTGTTAGCTGCCAATGATGAATAGATCTCTTGCAAAAGTTTTTTTAAGCAAAATTTCGGACGGGCTAGAAGCCCATCCCACAAGAAAAATAATTGTGGGATGGGCTTCTAGCCCGTCCTAATTATGAATCCATTGTGTATAGTTTTGCTTGGGCGATTGAAATCGCGTGTACAAAAACGAAGTCCGCGCAGGCTGAGTGAGAATAAAAGAACAAGCAATTAACAACTAGCAATTAGCAATTAAGTAAATCAACGTAATTAAGGTAAAATGCGGAAGGCTAAAAAGCTTCCTTCTTCCTTCTTCCTTCTTCCTTCTTCCTTCTTCCTTCTACTTAAAAATCAGGGATATGAGAGAACATATTGAGCGGCTCAAACAAAATCTAGGCAAGACAATTGTCGGTAAAGCGGATGCTATTCGCTTGGTACTTGTAGCCGTGCTTTCGGGCGGACACGCGCTGCTGGAAGACGTGCCTGGTGTGGGAAAAACGCTGTTAGCGAAGTCTTTAGCGCGATCGATCGATGGGAAGTTTCAACGAATTCAGTGTACTCCCGATTTGTTACCAACGGATATTACCGGTACTAATATTTGGAATCCTAGCAGTGGCAAGTTTGAGTTTTTGCCGGGCCCAGTTTTTGCTAATGTTTTGCTGGCGGATGAAATCAATCGGGCGACGCCGCGAACTCAATCTGCTTTGCTGGAAGTGATGGAAGAAAAGCAGGTGACGGTAGATGGAGTTTCTCGGAATGTTCCGGCGCCGTTTTTTGTGATTGCAACTCAAAACCCGATCGAATATCAAGGCACTTTTCCGCTACCGGAAGCGCAGATGGATCGATTTACTTTGTCTTTGACGTTGGGCTATCCCGCTGCGTCGGAAGAGTTGCAAATGTTGGAACGGCTGTCTGATACTTTTGCTGTGGAAGATTTGCAGCCTTGTATTTCCTTGGAACAGGTGCAGGAATTGCGCCGTTTGTGCGCTGCGGTGCAGGTGGAAGGCTCTTTGAAGCAGTATATTGTGGATTTGGTGCGATCGACTCGCCAGGATGAAGAGATTACTCTAGGCGTGAGTCCCCGTGGTGCGGTGGCGTTGCACCGGGCATCTCAAGCATTGGCATTTATTTCGGGGCGGGATTTTGCTACCCCGGATGATGTGAAGGATTTAGCGCCGCACGTACTTTCTCATCGGTTGATTCCGGCGGGGGGAAGGAAGGCGAAGACGATTGTTGATAAGTTGTTGAGAGAAGTTGCTATTCCTTAAAAAGATAAGACGGCGGTTGAAACCGCGTCTACACAAACAAAGTCCGCCTCCGCGGACTAAAGATAATTCGGCGGTTGAAATCGCCAATTCTTCAACCCGCGGAGGCGGGTTTCGTCTGTATCGACGCGGTTTTAACCGCCCGGTCTTCTTATATTATGATGATTGTTGAATAGATCCTTGAAATAGCGCCACTAATTTCTTTGCCTCTAGATCAACATTATGTTGTTGAGCAACCCGTTCGGCTCCTATTTTCCCCATTTCTTCTAGCTTTTCTAAAGGTGCTTCCAATGCCGCACGCATTGCAACCGCTAATGCTTCTACGGAACCGGGAGGAACTAACCAACCGCAAACACCGGGTTCTACGAGCTCCGGGATACCAGCAACATAGGTGCTAATTACAGGTCGATTGAGAGCGAGGGCTTCCATAATTACGACGGGTAAACCTTCAGCAAAACTCGGCAATACCATGGCGCGGGAAGCTAAAATCTCTTTCTGAACTCGATCGCCACTGGCCCAGCCGGTAATTTCTATATAGTTTTGCAGATTGAGTTGTGCAATCTGCTGTTCAATTTCAGCTCGCAGCGGCCCGTCTCCAACAAATACCAATTTAAACTCCAAGCCTTGAACGGCTAGCTTGCTGGCGGCTTCTAGTAGTAACAAATGACCTTTTTGTTCGCTGAGTCTCCCGATGCAGGCTAAGCGGGGTGCTGCGGGTATGGGGACGTGGGGTGCGGCTAAAAATGCTGCATCGACGCCGCAGTGTATGACGTTGATTTTTGACCAATAAGCGCGATCGCACCACCGAAATAGCTGACTTTTGCCGAAGGAACTGACTGCTGCTACAAAGGTCGATCGTTTAATTTTTTCATCTAAGGAAAGAAGTGTAGCTTTATCAAATTCTTCGGGGCCGTGAACGGTGAAACTGTAAGTCGGGCCGCCTAGGACGCGACATAACATTGCAACAGTTGTGGAATTTGTGCCGAAGTGAGCGTGAACGTGTGTGGTACCGGATTCTGCGAACCAGTTTAAAAGAATGCAAGCTTCTGCGAAATAAGCTAGATGCAGTAAAATCCCGCGTTCTGAGTGTAAGCCAACTTTGAACATTAAGCGCAAAGCTTCGAGGAATCGAATTGGTCTAGTTGCGGCAGTGCGGAGTAAGCCCAACGCTAAGCCCTGTACGCCAACTCCTAGGATGACTTTGGTCAATTCTTGTTCTTGTTTGTCTGCGCCGTCTACGAGTTCGGATTCGCAGGATCGAATGGAGTAACGCCCGACTTTGAGGCCGCAAGTTTCGACGGCTAGGAGTTCTCTGCGGACGAAGCTGTGGCTGACTTTGGGGTATTGGTTGACTAGGTAGGCGATGTTCATGAAGGGGGAGAAATTTTTGTGGTAAAACTCTAAACCAGTCTAGCCTTATGGGAGGTGAAGGGCGATCGGGCGATCGGGAAAGTTTGGGTCAATTAGGTGGATGATTAAAGTCCCCTTGCGGGGAAGTCTGAGCAACTATCAGAATGAATCTGACTGTTATTCAGCATTACGGAAGAGTTTGTTTCCGTCCCCGTTAGGGGAAGTTGGCAGTTGTTTGATTTTTCACTTAAGAAACTCTTGCTTCTTAAGCTTACCAGCCTATCCCTATTTTGTTTAAAATTCAAGTATGTGAAAGTTAGAAGCTGAGTTTTATATCTTTTTCTCAGGGATTTAATAGCTTTTTAACTATTTGTAGATTATCAAAAGACCGATCGACATCTATTTTTGTATGTCTAGTATAATGAAACCGAGAATTAGTTTTTATACTTGTTTTTATACCTGCTTTCATACCTGTTAAGTATCGCGCTATTTGACTTTCATTTTTCAGATTTTTATAAGCCTTCTCCAAGCTTCTATCTCGCCTGTCAGCAATGTCACGAACATAATCAAACAGGCGATCGTGTGGCGATGAGGAACCTTGATATTTTTCTTCAAGATCGACTTTCTGAACCTTTGCATAAGCTTCGATGCAGTGTAAAGCTGAGTAAAAACACATTGTCACTGCCCAATCAGGAAAAGTATCTCTGATACTAAGTGCCGCCTCTTCATTATTCTTAGCTTGTTCGCGATGGGACTGTTCGCTCGGCATAAAAATCAACAGCTACTTTCTAGTTTGTTCAGTAATTTAATCTTTGGCGTTGCCGATCGCAGATATAAATTTGGGTAGGAATGAACGGTTATTCTCCCTTGCCGTGTGTATCGAGATCGTCGATGAATTATGTCTCTATTCAGCAACGCCTAATTGTTTTAAGTTCTAGCTATAACATACCAATTACTGCCAGACTTAACTGGATTATAATAACTTGTAGGACTTGACAAAGTTATTATTTCCGATCGAGCAACTTCTTTCGCTCCGTCTTGGATTTTGACAAACTTTTCCACGAGTTTTTCGTCAAAGTACCATTTTTCATTAGTTTTATCGCGTAAATCCCATTCACAATCAATTACTAAGTCTTGGATTTTGTCCCAAGTTTCATAATCCAACTCTGTTTCAGGGCATAGTTCTAATTCAAACTCAATCCAGTGAATGTCTTCCGTTCTAGGAGCTATTGCTCTAACTTTGGCGACACCATCTATCTTGGCTAACTTCTGGACTAATTCCTGTACTTCAACAGGAGCAGTAGGCGATTTAAATGACTGCTTTGGTTTCAGAGGAGAAGGAGGGAATTCAAAGAATTTAAAAGTTTTTGGATTCGATTTTGAGCTTTGAAGTTCTGCTCTTGAGTTTGTGATTACTGTCATTGTCTATTCCTGCAAAAATTCATTAAGACGGTCTCTTAAAAACTTGGCTTTTTGCCTGGTAAATGCAAAATTGCCTACCAAATTTTGTGTCTGTTTTGACTCTGGCTCTTCCGCAGTAAAAGGACTATCTGATAACATCCCTGCTATTAATATCCCATCGCTCTCGTCAATAGCTATTACTACACCAGTCACCAGATAAACTTTGTTTTTTTCTACATCATTCATTTGTGTCATCCTTAGGTATTATCTTAGAAAAACTATCACAGATTCTTGGGCTTTGTTTAAAACTAGGAACTGGATATATTCATGTGGGCAGTTCCTAGTTTATAGGCAAACGCTAGCTGACACAATGGGCTGCTTTTAGGAGCTAATTATTTAAGCTGCGCCGTTTTCTGTTAGGCTACAAGTCGGTATTCGGACTTTTGTGACGAGACAAAGTAGCCTGGAACAGCATTTCCCCAGAAAACTGTATAGCAAGCTACACAATACTTCTGTTTGACTTTCTTTTGAGTGGACTCGGAACGGTTCAATGCTGAGTAATAGTCAGATTCGTTTTGGTATTTCTCCATAAACGGCTGAGAGTTAGCTAGAGATAGTTTAGAGTTGACCATTTGGGGGCTATCCATAAACAACTAAAGTTTTTAAGAATCTTACACTAACCATTCTAAACCTTTTCATAACTCATGTGCAACCCTGTTGTAACAATACTTCCGCAGACAGTTTTTGGTTGTCCAGTCTCAAATAAGGGGTTTAGGGCGATTGGGCGAGCTGCCAACGGAAAATCGAGGGTTTCAGACTACGACCTAAACACTGTCCGGACTATTGTTATAATCCGTAAAAGTTGGTAGATTTGATGGCTAGATCAGTCCACACATTTTACACTTTTGAGATTCCCATCTTCCTTGATAGCGACAATCTTGACTGCGACAGCTTGTCCTTCTTGGAGAGAACTAGCTTTTTTGGGTTCTTTTTCCGTCAGCTTAATAGTTCCCAGAATTTCATAAGTTACCTTATTTGCTTTTACGGCAATAACAGTAGCTGCCAAGATTTGACCAATTTCAAACTTTTCAGACTGCATAACTTGAGCAATTTCCGCTTGCCGCGCTGACTCGGCTACTGGCGCAACAATTTCCTCAATTGGCACAGCTTCTCTGTAATATCTCATCAGACGTGCTGACCAACCTAAAATTTCCAGCATTTTCTGCGGATTAGTTTGTTCGCTTTGAAGATACTTGGTGCAAGCTTCGTCAATATTCTGGTAATAGTCAGATGTTTTTTTGCTGTGACCGATTTGTCTGCCATTACTGACTAAGGTTTTCAAGTATTTGAAAAACCTCGCTCCCGCATTGGACTCATTGACTGAAGCGCGAAGATAGGCGATCGCCTTTCCCAATTCATTGACATCGGTTTGTTCTTTTACCAGAGTTTGCGCGATCGCGTGAGCAATTCCCCACTGGTGTTCGGTCAAAGATTCTGTGACTAATTCAGTATTCGACATCTTTAATACATTCCTGTTGGAGGTTCGCGATCGGTCGGATATTTTAAGACTTCAGCCAGTTCTTGCAATTGAGTTGCTTGCACTAAACTCGAATGAGCAGCTTGAATATTTTTTTGCATGAACTGTTGCAATTCAGTGCCATTCATGCTGTCAGATTCGGGAGGATTGTAGGAAGAATAGCGATCGCGCAAATCTCCCTTGTTCTGCAACACCCTTGCTGCTGTGACTTCCACAGTCATGGTTCCCATGCCGATCGGCTTCCCGCCACCTACCTTGAGGGCGATCGCATATTTTGGATCTTGGCCCAGCACAATCAAAAGCGTTCCCAACTCTGCTGGCGTTAAATTTTTGAATTGTATCTGTGTTTTAAAAGTATACTCTTTAGCAGCTTGCTGAACAGTAATGCCTTGATTTTGACCTTTGTCGATCGCTCTAATTGTGTGATAATAAAACTTGCGTCCAGCTACATTACCTCTTTGGTCAAAATATGCTCTTCTTTGGTCAGGACGGGGACGATATAAAGATGGCATAAATCCAGTAGCAAAACCTGTTTTTTCGCATTTAGCATCGCTGAATTCAATTAGCCCTTGCCAATCTAAAGCACCGAATACTTGACTTGCCGGACAGAGTTCTTGTTTATTTTTACAAGGCAGGCGATCGGACGGAATTTTATCTTTGTATCTTGATGTAATTACTGCTAAAGTGCTATTAGTAATGGCTTCGTATGCCGATCGGATGCAGCCTTTGAGAGAACTACCTTGAATTGATAGTTTTTGGTCAATATTTTGAACCATTGTTTTGATTAAAGGGACGCGGCTGCCTATGTCGCTACCCATGACAACTACGCCTGTAGAGACGTGCAAAGTAGTCTGAACTTTCAAAGTGATAAACAAAGTTCCGTGCAGGCGATCGACCAAATATTTGTGATGTCCGGCAGGAGCTTTTTTCGGCGGGCGTTCGTTGGGAAAACTAATTAATTCATAAGGTTTAGGCACTCCGATTTCACCAGCATAGTTATTAGAAACGGGGCGGCTTGGCGGCGGTGTAGAACCTCGGAGTTTAGGTACGGGATTATTAGTCATTTTTTACTCCTGACGGTGAGGGCGATAAAATGAACGGTGGCAGTTCTTTGGTCTTTAAAGTATCGCTGACCTATGGTAATATTCTTAGAGTCAATTTTTTCGTCATTTTCTCCTTTATAGATAAAAGTTTTAGGAAATTTGGGTTCGTCAAGGCTGTGAAAGTAAGCAGCGCGATCGCAGCATTCCCAATTTTCGCCGATCGCCTCAAATCCCTCTAAATCGGCTGGAACCCTACTCAGGATTAACGCTTCATATGTACTTCCCTGCTTTTTCCAGCGCAATTCGCGATCGCTATTAAACATCTGCCCTTCAAAGCCGAGAGACAACTCATCGGGCAATTTCCTGCAAATGCCACTGACTGCGTGGGGCGATCGCACAAAATAGTAACTTTCCTCAGTTGCTAACTCTTCTAGCAACTTTTTGGCTTCATCCGGTGATAAACGCGATCGAACATATACAAAACCTGTATTCATGCTACAGCACCTGTTAAAAGCTTACTCCAAGCAGAAACTGCACATTTAAATAAATTGGGTACACCAGTCTCACCATCACCTTGCCATTTTAGCTGCACTCCAAAACCTAAATCCATCGGTTCAGCAGCAATTGGAGTTTGTTCGCGATCGGGTTGAGAAAAGCCGTAATTTCCGGCTTCATCAACTTCTAAAAATTCTCCTGCACCCAGCAAGAAAGCGTGTCCCCATTGACCAGGCTTTACTATTTGTTTAATTTGGCGATTATCTTCATCTAATACACAACCGGGATACTGAACTACGGCTTCGTTAAATTTTACTGTCACCGTCCCCAAACCGCGAGATTTAGCAAAACCGATGCCAAACCAGCCATCATTTAAGTCTCGCAAAACTAAGCCAATTAAGCCTAATTGTGCTAAGGAAAAGTTTTTCAGATGTATTTTAGTGCGAAATTCTCCAGCGGTGCAGACTTGATAGTTAAATGGGCCCACGGCTACGGAACCAAAAACGCGATCGATCGCGACTCCATTTCGTTCTTGAATTTTAAGCTGTTTCTTATCAATTGGGTGAGCATCTTCTATTCTAAGTCTGCTAGCAATTGAAGTGTTGCCGAAAATGCGATCGGTAAATGAAGATAACTTGTAAATATCGCTGGATGATTTCTTCTGTAAGTAATCGTAATTGTCATTCAATGGATCGTTAGCCCAGAGAATGTCTGGATTATTAGGATTACTATCTGTTCCTATGGTTCTGACAATTCTCTCAGCATGAGCGCGAATAGCACCTTTTAAACTGCTTCCCGGTAGATAAATTGACTTGCCTCCTGCGTGGTAAGTCTCGACAAATTCCATATCCGGTTTAGTCGGATCGGCTCCTTCTTTACCGGATTTGATGAGAATTGGGCCGTCGGGAATGAGAGTTAAGTCAATGGTACAGTGGTTGACAAATCGTTTGTGCATAATTTAGTCGGTTGAGAGATGGTTTAAAATTAAGCAGCTACTAACTTATTCAGTTGAACTTCACACTTTTGGAAAACATTGATAATTATTTAAACTCATATTTACCTCGCAGATGTTGCTTGAGATTTGTCAGAAGTTTTCTCGTTGAGATGCTTAATAAGTTCTTCTACCCAATAGTCTTTGAAATCTCTTGCGTCTTCATAAGCAGTATCGTCTCCCATGACCAATTTTTTCAGATATTCAATTAACAAGTCAGGTCTATCTTCAGGATAGTCAAACCAGCGCATTTTATCAATTTCTAGTTTAACCACACCTAAGCCGCGCGATCGCCCTCCTCCGAGAGGTATTTGTTCTGTTTCAAATTGATGCAAGCCGATCGCCAATAAGCCCAATTCCCACTCTTCAGCATTTTCGACAACCGCTTTAAAATCAAAGGGAGTACCTGCGGGGACAACTTGAAAGTCGTAAAGTTTCCCGTCGGCGGCGGTTTCGGTATCTCTGTCAATGGCTACTCCATCTCGTTCTTGATATTGTCCGAACCACGCATCGGGTTGTACAGTTAAGTCCCGCACTTGGAATTTGCTGGCAAGCCAAGGGGAACCAAAAAGACGAGATACTAGATCGGTATGCTTGAGAATCTCGGCAGTTAGAGCTTTGTCATCTTTGAAATTTTCTTTGATTATCTTCATTTCCCCAGAGGTAATCGACCACTCGTTTTCTATGGCAGGATTGGCTACCAGTTTGCGATCGCTGCCCAAAATTCCTCGCAGGAAGCTTTCTAAGCGCGATCGGAGTGCACCTTTAAAGCTTGAGCCGGGAATCAATGGTCTACCCAAGGCATCTTTGATTACGGGTAGATCGGAGCCAATGGGTTCAGTCGATCGACCTTTACTAATGCGAAGTGCTGTTACAGTTGTCAGGGTTCCCGTGATTTCCAGTCGGTTTTTGAATGTGTCAAACATGACTTATCCTTTTATTCAATTGATAATTATTAAGGATTTTTATTGACATCTGGCTCTTTCCCGTAGCGACGAAGTGTTACAACTCCCCCTGAAGCTGTACAACTAACTCGTATACCTTCCGTTATACGGAAGTGTGCAATATCTCCTTGATTTTGATATACTTCATAGAGTAAACCTCCATTGCTTTTGAGATAAGCAGTATCACCGTTAGATTCTTCGAGTAAGCCGGAAACTTTAGCCAATTTTTCTTGGAGATCGACCTTATATTTGTCTTCACTAATATTTTTATAGTCTTTTCTAAACGTATCTTTGTAAGATATCCTAGGAAAATCTTGGAGTTCCTTGGATAAAAAATCATTTTTACACTGATTCCAAATAAGTTGTCCCCAATTAGAAAAGATCATTTTACCATCAATTTCTGCAATCATAGCTTCTGGAATGTTTTCGGTTTTTGATGGAAGTAGCCCAGTATCAGCATTGAGCAATGCTAGAGTAGGTACATGATCTGTCAGCCGGGAATAATCTACGGTTATTGGCAAACGAGGTATAGTAATTAAATTTGATTTGGCTCCTTCAAAGATATAGATTATTTTATCTGCATAAAACATCCCAAATGTATTCATACATCCTTGCAGTGCTTTAAACCCACCTACCAAGTTGAAATATATTTCATAGTTTTTTTCCTTGTCTTCCTTCACTCGTTTATGAATCCAGTCCAGCAAATTGTCAATTCCCTGATTAAAATCTTGAGTATTAGCTGTTGAAAGTTTTGCAGGGGTGTAAACTTCAACACTAATTCTTCGCTCCCTTAAAAACTCTTCAACAATCTCTGCTGTAATTTTTCCCTGTACTGTATCTGTAGTAATTAGTACATGATGGTCTAGCTTACCTTTTTCTAGCTGATCGTCATATAATCCATAAATACCATTTAGTTCAGCACTCGTTTCTCTGATCTCGATTGTATTAGCTTCGTTGAGCTTGTCTTCAGCCCTCTGCTTTAAGTCTTGAATGATATTATCAATCTCAGAACCAGGATTAATCTCTTGTTCAGTTAGATTGGCATTGTCCTGCAACTGAGAAGCCAAATCTGGTTCACACTGACTATCAATTTGATTAGTAAGTAAACTTGTACCAACAGTTGAAATAACTAAACGAGGCTTGATTTGACGAGACATAACTTTTTCTCCTATTTTTTGAGCTATCAATTTTGAGTTTTTTCTAAGTTGATTGAGCTAAAGTTCTCTCTCCTACCATTGCTGTATGCTCTCGTGCTAGATAGCCTAGATAGAGCTGTACAATTTTGAGATGAATATTTCTTTCTATTCTCTCCCGATTCTGAGTATCGGTCAGATAAGATTCCAGAGGATTGCTTTTAGGTATATTCCTCCTCAGTTTTTGTAATATCTTTGTAACGTCCTCATTTAATTTGTCAAGTTCTTCAACTAATGCTATCGCAAACATATCTTCCTCGTTGAGAATTTTCCAGATAGGACTAGAATCTTTGCGGCCTATCTGATAGCGAATGTAGTTTTTGATAACTTCAAGAGAAGAACTGGAATCAGTAGCAACAGCCAGAACATTTTTGAAGGGAGATTTTTTATCTTTTGTGGCAATGGAGAATTTTTTAGCTATCTTGTTTACTTTTTCAATTATTGCGTCCATCTGGTTACTGATTTCTCGCTCAATTCTAAGTTCTAATTGTTCTTGTAAGGATAGATCCAGAATTTCTAACATATCTACACTGCCTCCTCTCTAAATATATTATGAAACTGGTTGCAAATTTGAATTTGTCCGAAACCTTCGCAAGTGCGATCGCCCAATCCCCTCATTTCCAACTCTCCCAATCTCTGAATCCAAACCTCTGGTTGAGTTGTACTGAACAAATAAACCGCTCCTTTCGTGGTAATCAGCTCTACATCTTTCATCAACCCCCAGCCCGCATTCCAACCAGACAGAAAATCATAACTGCTGTAAGCCGCCTCCAAACGCAAAGATTTATCTTGAGCTTCAACCCCTGCAAACTGGTGCAACATCTTTTCAGATATTACAGTTGTACGTCGCCAGTTTTCAGTCAGTATAGCATCAGATTGCAAGTCCAGGGTGAAGTAAGTTAGCTTTGTTGGTGACTCTTTAATAGGACTGCCAAAAACTACCCATTTGTCCCAACGCTCTTTTAGCCTTTGATTGAATTCATCGATGCGATCGCTCACATCTATCTTAGCATCAACAGGATTTTTTGTCTGAATTTCAACTTTCCCCAATCCTCTGGAAGTCGAACCGCCCAATCTAAAATTTTGATGGCGATCCTGAATGAAATCCCGCAAAGTCTCCGCTAAATCATCCTCGACTAAAATCGCACCTCGATAGTAAACAGGATTTTGTTTGGTTTCCTGAGATTCATTCAAAACTTCCAGGCTGTAAAGTATTTCTTCCTCAGATGTAGCCCTGCGACGGTTAATCCCAACTCGCGTTAGCAGGCGTTTGTTGACCGTAAGACTGTGATACTTTTTATTGAACTTACAGTAAAAACTAATACCAGCAGCATCGACTCTCCCTCCGTCTTCCGGGCAATTCGGATCGTAGGGATATCCGTAACCTTCTGCACAAAAGCGATCGATCAAAGTGTCAAAAACGCCATTTTTTTCTGGATCTTTGTCTTTGCGTTTGAAACCAGGCTTATTTTTAGAACTGAGTGCAGTTGCAGGTAAAACTCCATTTTCTTCAAATCTATCTTTAGGGATGAGCTTGCCATTAATTATCAGGGCTGGATAAGCATTTTGGAAAATTGCGGGATTTTCACTCAAGAATAAAGCTTGAAAATCGCCGCCATTTTGGGTCAAATCAGTCGATCGCCCATTTGATAGATCCAAAATCTGAGCAGCCACAGCACCCCGAATCACCGTACCCGGAATATAGCCCACAGCCTCGCTAATCGAACCTCCCGGTTTCTGGCGGGCGATCGCCAAAGGAGACAAAACCTTAATTTCCAGTTCAATTCGCTGCATTTTCCCCTCCCTTCGCTAGACAATCCCAATCTGCATCAGTAACTTCAAAATTCGGTAAAGTTTCCCAACTCAGCCATCCCAAACCTGCCGATTTACTTCCACCTAATGCGTGAATGTGCTTGAAACCAGCCAACATCAGAGGTTTCGCATAACTGGGACAATTTGGTAACAGATGAATTTGACCTTTAAACTTCAGTGAAACATTCGGCGGAGAAGTCTCTAAAAAGTAAAGTTTGTTTTCTTCAGCGGTGCGACGGCGGCGATTAATTGTGACTCCCGGACGTATAAATTCAGCTAAATTTTCCGGGTCTTCTGTGCAAATTAAGTCGTCAATAATTATGCGCGACGGCAAAACTGGATCGCCGAAAATTTGACTAATTAAACAGTGATAAGTATCATTATATCCTAATACTTCGTATTCGTTGCGCTTAAATTCATTCGGTGCATTCTCTCTGCGGACAACCATTTTACCGGCATTCGGAGATTCGCAAATTTCCCACCCCAAACCTCTCGCAATTTTCTCGCATTCGTGACGGAGGCGGCCTTTGATTTGAGAACCGGGAATTAACAAGTTGTCTTCTGAATTGCGGACGATCGGCTTATCTGCAAGGGAACCGGAGGAACCGCCCGCGCCTACACACAAAGCTGTATCAATTACTGCTGTAAGTGCGTAAGTCTCTATTGACGTTGATAAAGTCCTGAGAACAATCATGATTCAACCTCCGCCTCTGCCGAGCTTTCTGAACTTAATTGGGAATCTTCTAATTCAATGAAATCGTAAATATCTACAATTTCCCGCCAGATCGTTTCATATACGGTTCGTTTATTTTCCTCTATCACAGACATCCAAGGAGCTAGATTACCATAATTTTCTGCATTTTTTGGCTTGCACCAAGCTTCTTCAAACTCTTTTTTAAGTATTTCTGAATTACCATCTTTGAGTCTGGTTCGGAAATAGCGGTAGTTGAGAATCGTTGTATTTTTCCCTTGTTCTAGGAAACTGCGAATTTGGTAGAGTTGCGATTTGGGAAATTCAGCTTCTTTCAGCGCTTTGACCGACTCAATCAATCCGCCAATTTCATGCAAAGTGTACGGTGCGGCGTACAACTTAAGTTCTTGAGGACTGTCTTTGGTTAATGCTTCCTTGCGGAAGTCCTCAATGCTAGATGAAAGGGCAGTTACCGATTTCATTACCAGAAAATCAACTGTACCTCCACAGTATCCGTGTTTTTTTAAATCCTTAGCACGTTTTTTGGCTGATTTGAGCAATTGCTCGTAAAGTTTTTTGGCATAATAAATCGGAGTTTTCTGGTCGGCAATTAACACGCCGATTGATGTGCTTAATTGACATTTGCTAGCTGCTGCATTTTGACTTAGGTAGCGGTGACACTTACTGAGATCGATCGGCTTTTCTGGCTGAGTTTTAGTTTCATAGTTTCCTTTGATTTCCACGCCCGGTATCTGAACTTGTTTGAGCAAGATTTGTTCAAACTGTTCGCCGATAGTTTTGGCGATCGCCAATGCCCGATCTGCGGGTACAATCAAGATAATGTCATCGCCACCAATCGTAATAATCTCAAAGGGATGAATCCAAGCACCATCGGGAAGAGTCGATTCTGACTTGTTATTTTCTTTGACTTGGCGGGGATGAAGATGCTCGGCTAAGGCTTGATAAACAGCATATTTAGTGGCATTGTCAACATCTTCGCTAAAATCTTGATATTTTTGGGGAGTGGTGATTTTTTGAATATAGCCACCCATGTTATTGCCGTCAGCATAGATGTAGGCTACAAAGCCTTTACTCAAACTACCAAGCTGAGTTAAAGATTGAGCTACTTCAACTGTCTCAAGGTCGTTATCGCCGCAGTATTTCTGAAGTTTTTCGGGATGCTTTTCTAAGAAATCCTCAAATTTGTCAACCCAACCTTCAATGACATCAGGACGCCATTCTGCGTACCAATGAGTGTCTTTGATTGTTCCCTTCTTAGCCCGATCGCCCGCTTTGCGTTTCCGTGCAGAAACTTCCGAAAACCAAGGATTTCCCGGAAGACCTTTTTGACTACCATTATCGGTAGCGCGCGTGATAGCCGATCGCCGATCCGACTGATCTCTTTGCAAATAAGGGTGCGTTTCCAACATCGGCGGATAGCGGCGGCTGGGACGCTTTTCAACGTCATTCCCTTCAAAGTCATTACCACTGCGCCGTTGATTAAACATCACGGCTAATTTAGTAGTTAATTCATTAAAACTCTTGCGATTTATAAACGCCTCTTCAATATGAGATGAATAGACAGGTTGATTTGACTCTTTATCCAGCTTGCCAAAATAAGCTGCAACCACCGGATTTTTATATTCTGGGCGGTATTTATCTAGCCAGAAAGTTTCTTCTATCTGGTCTCGCAGCAAGCCAAATCGAATTTCTAAAAGCTTAAACGTATCTCCCACCGCGCAGGAATTAGCAGTTATGGTTTCATGGGAATAGCGTTTTTCAATGGCATCAGTTAACTCATTCACAAAAGCTGCTGGGCAGAAAGCTAAAATATTGCCACCAGTAGAATAGACAATCATTTCGGAAATCAAAGCCTCTGAAAGCTTTGGAACTCCAGTAAAGTTTTTATCCAGCCATTTTTTTACTTCTAAAGACTGAATTTTATCACTTGCAGATTCAGGACGTTTGCCAAAAAAAGCTGGCAAATCAACTAAGTTTATGCGATCGAGTAGTGCAGATGCACCGCGAATGTCTGGCAGTTTTGCGTCTTCAAATACATACTGCTTAACCTTAGTGACACCGCCGTACACTAAACCAATTTTTCCCGGCTGATTCCACAAATTCGGGTATTTATTTTGCAAATCAATAATTGTTTCTGGAAACTCTTCTCTGGAAATATTTTCTGGAATAGCCAGAAGTTCCCGCACCCGATCGACAATTTCCCTCACCTGGGGCGGCACTTCCTCCCCAGAAGTCAACGCCCGTCGCATTTCCTGCAACACGCTTAGATCAAATTGAGGTTTCCGTCGATCGCCCCACGCGACACACCAAGCAATACCGATCGCAATACTGTCCATATGCAAACCACTCCTCATCCGGTATGACAGCCCAAGATTGCCTTAATAATTTGTAATTCTTCAACGTACAACTCTATCTAATTTACTATTGTCACCTAAATTTTCCACAAAAATCAACCCTCAGAAAAATAATCCCCAACTCCCCCAACTCCCCTCAAACCAATCATTTTTCAGACATAACTGGCGCTGCACCTACCCAAAATGACAACAAATAGGGTAAAGTAAACGGCACAATAGTCTAAGGTTCTCGAACTGCCACAACTCGGCACATTCACCCTTAATCGACAAAACTCACAGATACAGGCGACATTCACCACCAACTACCAACCCCTAACAACCGACAAAAATGCAAACCTACTACTACGTTTTAGCCAGCCAACGCTTTTTGCTAGAAGAAGAAGCCCTTGATGAAGTGTTTAAAGAAAGAACTCGCAACTACCATGAACAAGAAAAACAAATAGACTTCTGGTTGGTCAAACAACCCGCTTTCCTAGAAGCACCCGCAATGGCAGCCATTAAAGCAAAATGCCCTCAACCAGCAGCAGCTATTGTTTCCACAGATCCAGTGTTCATTACTTGGTTAAAACTGCGATTAGAATATGTACTGACAGGTGAATTTCAAGCACCGTCAGCAACTATTCCCGATGCCCTCGCATCCCTACAGACAGCATGAATAAACAAGCACAAAAATCCACAGCGAAGTTAGGAAAATTTAGGGAAGAATTGTACAATTTTATTGTGTCTATTCCCCTATTTTCTGCTACTTCGATCGCAATTTTGACATTGACAATTTTGGCGAGTTCTGTTAAAGCTCAGTCAAGCTGCGAACCACCGAAGTCCGACGAATATCTACTGTTAATTGTCACCCGAACACCGGAACAGCAAGAAAAAGCAAAACGCTCTTTTCCCGGAAATAATGACAATACAGTTTGTCGGTACATTAACGATACTGTGACGAGGGTTGGTGGGTTTCGTAACTCGCAAATTGCGATCGATTGGGTTAAATACATCAAAGATGTTGTCGGATTGCAGGCTTACGTAGTTCGATCGCCCGCAGCAGCACTTCCCCAAAACCTGCCAGTCTACAACCCCCAGCCAGCACCAGGTTCAGAACCAATCGCCAATCCCCAGACTGGGAATAGTGGGTTCAATCCCCAAGCCCTCGGCCCCGGTTACGCCGTGTTAGTAGATTACTTCAATCAACCGGAATTAGCCGGCCAAGTCAAGCAAGCATTGGGTACGCAAGTAGGCTTAGCTTCCTACGGCCAACGTCCCTTTTTATTCGTTGCTTATACAACGGATCAAAACGCTGCTACTGCGGCGGTAAAAGCATTGAGCGATCGCGGTTTTTGGCCGATGTTGGTAGATAGCCGCCGTGTTACGGTAATTAGTCCTGCTGTTAGGTAAAATAGGACTTACGCCAGCACAATATATAGCTTGACAAAAGTGACGATCGCCCGTTAAATAGAAATGAGCGATCGTCGTATTTAAAATTTTGCAAGATGCCTTCGATACCCGCTTGACTTGGATGTGGATCTCGATTCAAATGTTGCGATCGCACGGACAAGTTCGCAAAATTCTTATATTTCCGACTGCTGCGCCTCCAGCCAAGCCTGCAAATCCGCCCCAGTAGCAAAATCCAACAGCGCCTCACTCAAATCTTCGAGTATCGGCAAGGGCAGATTAGCAACGCGCGATCGCATTTCCTCAGACATTTCCTGCTGTAACCGACGAGTCAATTGTCGGACAATCAGCGCACAGGCTTCTGCTTGTCGTCCTTGCTGTAATCCTTGCTGCAATCCTTGCTGCAATCCTTCCGCTTTAGCTTCTTGATAGAACCTCGTTTCCTGTAGTGTAATTCCCAACATCGATTCCACCTCCGCTCGACTTAACTGTGTAAATTTGTATGACATAATAGTCGTCAATAGTTCTATTATGTCACGGCTGGCTTCTGGGGCAACTTCTTGCTCCATTCGGCTCAGCAAATATCTTGCTTCTGCTGGTGCTTGAGCCTCTTCGACAGTCGTCAACACCATCAGCGCAATTCCCAAAGGCAAGGCCCGAATATCCCCCAACTCATCTAAGCACACCCGATGCACTTGATTGCTGTTGAGCAGAGCTCGATAAGGATAAACATCGCTTTGTTCAATGCTACGAGATGGATAAATCACCACAGCTTGCCAATCGCTATAACGACTGCGATTGCGGTAAAAATATAAAAATGATTCGCCAAACAACCTTTCGTAAAGTTGTTCATCTTTTTGAAACTGAACTTCACAAAAATAGACGATGCCTGCACCTTCAGATTCTGGTGGCAAAAATACGCCATCAATTTCAAATTTAGGTTCTTTGACTGCAACCGAGTCAAAGCGATAATTGGCAGCATTTGCTGGAGTTGTAGCCAGTAGATCGAACAGTAAAGTTGGCGCTTGCCCGAACATTTTGTAGAAGATTGAATCTCGTCGCATGAAATATTTGCAAAGAAAGAGAGATTAATTAATAATACATCATGGGATTGGCAGATTCCTAATATGATATAAGTCCTGTTATTGTCGTTGAAGCTGTTGCGGATTGTTTCCTAACTGACTTTCGGCCCGTTTTTTTGCCTCCACAGCCGCTCCATAATCCGGCTTGTAGCGAATTGCTTTGTCGTAAGAGCCGATCGCATCTCCGAATCTTTTCACCGCTACAAGGGCGTTACCGCGGCTGTACCAGGCTTCCGAATAGTCCGGTTTGACATAGACAGCTTCGTTGTAAGAGGCGATCGCATCTTCGTACCGCTTCAAATTGTACTGAGCATTACCTCTATTGTACCAGCCTTGAGATTCTTTCGGATTTAAATCCAAGGCTTTACTGTAACACTCAATAGCTGATTCGTACTTGCGTAATTCGTGGTAAGACCAACCTAAATTATACCATGCTTGATGATAATCCGGTTTTAATTTAACAGCTTTTTCGTAAGCTTCTACCGCTTCTTCATGTCGGCGCATTTTCAGCAAAGCTATGCCTTTACTATACCAAGCTTGATAAAAATTAGGCTGAAACCGCACCGCTTTTTCATAAGCTTCAAAAGCTTCTTGGTTTTTGTTCAATTCTAGGAAAACATTGCCTAAATTGTACCAAGCATCAGAATTGTCGAATTTGATTTCAACGGCTTTTTGATAGGATTCAACAGCGCGATCGTACTGTTTCAAATTTTGGTGAGCTTGGCCGCGATTGTACCACGCAAGGTACAAATTTGGCTGAAAATGTACGGCTTTTTCGTAGGATGCGATCGCCTCTTCGTAGCGCTGCGAGTCTAACAAAGCATCGCCTCTACCTTCCCAGGCTGCGGGATAATCCGGCTGGATTTTCAAAGCATTGTCAAAAGATGCGATCGCCTCCTTTGACTGTTCTAACTTATCCAAAGCATAACCGCGTCCCGTCCAAGCCTCCAAATACTCCGGCTTTAATTCTATAGCTTTATCGTAGGCTGACTGTGATTCCTTGTATTTTTTCAACTCATATAAAGTTTTAGCTTTTTCCTGCCAAACTTCCGCATAATCCGGGCGGAGAGTTATGGCTCGTTCGTAAGCTGCTAGAGCTTCTTCAAACTTGCTTAAATTGTAAAGAGTAATCCCTCGATTGTGCAAGTCAGTTGCATTTGCAGAATTAAAAGTATTGACACCATAAATTGATGCTAGAATAGTGATACCAATAAAACTGGCGATTGCGCCAATTTTAAAATATAGTTTTTGTCGCGGTTGAGGCAGCTTTTTTGCAGCAACAACCGGAGGTAATATCGGAACAGTACCGCTGAAAGAATTTTGCAACTCTTTAATAGCTTGCAGAGTTTCGCCAGCACTCGCATAACGCTGCCGAAAATCGTACTTTACCATCCGATCTAAAATCTTCGCAAATTCAGGACTCACCGATGCTTTATCCTGCCAAATAATTTCCTCTGTATCAGGATTTTTCGGCATTTGGTGCGGATTTATGCCCGTAAGGAACTGAATTGCGATCGCACCTGCTGCATAAATATCGCTGCTGAGTTTCGGATTACCGTGAGCTTGTTCGCTGGGCATATAACCGGGAGTACCGATGCTCACACTTAGGCTATTCTTGGGCTGAGGATTAGTAATTTGAGTAGTAATTTCCTTGACTGCGCCGAAGTCAATTAACACTAACTTACCATCTCGATCTCGGCGCAGGATATTGCGCGGATTGACATCGCGGTGAATCACATTTTGCTGGTGTACAAAATCTAAAATTTCCAGAAGTTCCTGCAAAATTGCAATCACTTCATCTTCTTTCATACCTCCGGCATTTCTAGAAGAACCCCCCCCAGCCCCCCCTTGGTAAGGGGGGGAGCCAACTCCAGCCCCCCCTTGGTAAGGGGGGGAGGCAACTCCAGCCCCCCCTTGGTAAGGGGGGGTTTGGGGGGGTGTAATTTCTTGACTTAAATCGTGGCCTTCGATAAATTCTTGAACGAGATAAAACTCTTGATTTTCTTCAAAGTAAGCAAAAAGTTGCGGAATGCGATCGTGATTTCCCAACTTATACAAAACTTGTGCTTCCGTATCAAACAAACGTCTTGCTATCTGTAAAGTTTCGGGATCGGTTGCTTGAGGTTTAAGCTGCTTGACGACGCACAGGTGATTACCTGGTAGCTGCTTATCTTCAGCTAAATAAGTTTGAGCAAATCCGCCGCCTCCCAAGTGACGGATAATGCTGTAGCGAGTGCCGAGTGTGATTCCAAGCATGAAATTTACCTGATATTTCCGAGTTTTTCTCCCCTTTCGGAGTAAAACAGGGGTTTGGGGAGAGGTTTTGTATCTGATTCAGTTTAACTAATTTGCGATCGGCTTTACAGCAGAAAGTCTGTAAACTTACAAGATGATTCTGCCGACAAGTGGTAAAATAGTCAGCGAATCATCTTTGCTCTGACAGTTTTACTTCAAAAAAGAGTGGTTAGTTTATTGAGAATTAACCTCCAACCAAGCAGTCAAATCTTCCGCGTTGGAGAAATCTAACAGGGCTTCTGTTAAATCATCCAATTTGTCGATCGACAATTCGCTAATTATGATTTGACTATCGGGATTTACTTGAGCAAAACGGCGAGTCAGTAAACGCATAATTAACTCTATTTTTCGTTCTTTTCTTCCTAATTTTAGACCTTCTTGTCTGCCTTGCTCAAATAAGGTTTGTTCATGGCTTTGCTGATCGTGCGCGAAAAACTCTTGTTTCTGCAATATGTCAAATTCTTCGCGAGTTAGATTAACATCCTGGGCTATTTCAAAAGCTCTATTAATTTGTGGTACTTCGCCCAATATTGCTGGAATTTCACGTAAAATCCCGCTATTTTTGATAAAGTAAATCCACTTATCAGTAATATTTTCTAATTGGTCTAATTCCTTCTTAAATTTTGGCAACTCTACAAAAACTAACTCCATCTGAGTATAGGGATAATCAAACAAGTAAGTTGTTTCTTTCAAAGCAAAGCGCGAACTTATATTTTGATGATTTTTAAACATTTTAAAATCTGCTATTGCCAAAAAAATGACAGACTGCAATCCCTTGTACAATTCCTGAATCATGAATTGTGTTCCATAAGTTTTTGCTGTATCCGACAAAACTAGCTTGGCAGATGTCTGCACGTGCAAAACTTGTATTTTAATAATTACAGATGTGTTGTTGTTAAGTGTGGCTTGGACATCTAAATAGCTGTTTGTCGATCCAATTATTGGGTAAGTCACATTGGGATCGATTATATCTAGGCTTTCAATTATTGTTTTTCCTTGATATAGTAAAGCATTCAAAAAATTAATTAAGATATCTGTATTGTCGGATGAGCCAAATATTTTCGTAAATGCAAAATAGATTTTGGGATTGATGAATCTCATGTTACTTTTCTCCCTTCAGATGCGTATTGTGCGGACTGTGCACTTTACTTTGATTTAACATGGTTTAGACGCATGGGCTAGAAACCTGGTTTCTACGAGTTTTGCCAACAATAACGATAACTATAGCCTTTCTCAAAGAGATGAGGTATGATTGACAGCTTCTATAACCATTAAACGTATAGGGCTGAAGCCCAACTACATACCTCATCTTTCTGAGAACCGCTATATGAAGAAACCGGGTTTCTGAAGTCGCAGGTGCCTCAGTCTAATTTTAGTTTAAACGGCTTTCAAAATCTGATCGTCAACGGAAAAATCTATCTCAGCTTTGTCTCTTCCCGAAACTACATAATCATTCTGAAATGAATCTTTCAATCCCGAAACTAAGTCAAACTCCGGTTTCCAGTTAAGTTCGGTGACAGCTTTATTAACTGAGGCGAAAAAGTGCTGCAATCTCATGGGGAAAGCTTTCTTTTTGCCAAAGTCAAATTGTTTCGGATCGTAGTGTACAATCTTAATAGCATCGGGTGATTTGCCTGCGGCTTGAATGCAGGCGCGCGCTAAACCATCAAAGGTGACAAATCGATCGCCCGAAACGTTGTAAATTTGCCCGATCGCCCTTTCGTTACCCAAAACCCCCGCCATCGCCATCGCCAAATCCTGACAGTGCCCCAACTGCGTGAAGTGCATCCCGTTACCAGGAATCGGAATCGGGCGATCGCGCGCAATGCGATCGAAAAACCAAGCCTCCAAATCGTTATAATTTTGAGGGCCGTAGATGTAAGTCGGGCGGATCGAAGTCCAAGGCAAACCGGACTCTGCCAAATAATTTTCCGTGTCGCACTTACCCAAATGTCGGCTTTTCGGATCCGTAGCGTCTCCTTCGATATGAGGCATTTGGTCGGATTTCAAATAAACCCCCGCAGAACTCATATAAACAAAGTGCTGCACCCGCCCCTTAAATATCTCAGCTAAAGGCTTTGTATCGCTCAATTCCCGACCGTTGTTGTCAAAAACCGCGTCAAACTCAACCGCCGATAACTGTTCTTGCAATTGTGCAACATTTGTGCGATCGCCCAAAATCTGTTTCACCCCCGCAACCGGCACAGGCTTATTGCCCCGGTTAAACAACACCACTTCATGCCCTTGTGCTGCTAAAATCTTAGTAAGATAAACCCCAATAAACCGAGTACCGCCCATCATTAAAATTCGCATTATTGCCCATGCTCCTTAAAGTTAGTCTCAATATCTTACAATAAAGCGAGTATCTTGCTTTGCCAACACTTCACGAGCGCATCGAACTCAAATAAACCGGATTTTCAAACCGAATATCCTGGCTGACTAGAAGTATTTTCGTAAAAAACCCGGTTTCTACGTACAGAAAAACTCCAATTGTGCGATCGATCAAAACAAACATAATTTTAACTCACCTAACATAGTCCTATGCAAGTTCCTAGGCTGCACCCAGAAACAATCGAAGAAGTCAAACAACGAGCCGACATAGTAGATGTTATTTCCGGTAGAGTTATCTTAAAAAAACGCGGCAAAGAATTCGTCGGCTTGTGTCCATTCCACGACGAAAAATCTCCCAGTTTCACCGTCAACCAAGCCAAACAAATGTACTATTGTTTCGGCTGCGGTGCAGGAGGCAATGCCTTTAAATTCCTCATGGAATTAGAAAAACGCTCCTTCAGCGAAGTCGTATTAGAATTAGCTAAAAATTATCAAGTTCCCATCAAAACAGTCGAACCGGAACACCGACAAGAATTGCAGCGCCAAATTTCTTTGCGGGAACAACTCTATGAAATCTCAGCACTAACCGCCAAATTTTACGAACACGCTTTACGGCAATCTCAAGGAGAAGAACCCTTAGCATATCTCAAATCAGAACGCAAGCTCAGCGAAGAAACTATCCAACAATTTCAACTAGGTTATGCACCCCAAGGTTGGGAAGCACTTTACAGTTATTTAGTAGAACAAAAAAACTATCCGGCGCAATTAGTAGAGCAAGCAGGATTAATTGTACCGCGCAAATCAGGCGGAAGTGGCTATTACGATCGCTTCCGCAACCGCATCATGATTCCCATTCGCGATACCCAAGGCAGAGTCATCGGTTTCGGCGGCAGAGCTCTCGGCGACGAACAACCTAAATATCTCAATTCTCCCGAAACAGAACTATTCGACAAAGGCAAGACTTTATATGGCTTAGATACAGCCAAAACAGCCATTAGCAAAGCCGATCGCGCGATCGTCGTAGAGGGGTACTTTGATGCGATCGCACTTCAAGCAGCGGGCATCTCCAACGCCGTAGCTTCCCTCGGCACAGCCCTGAGCTTAAACCAAGTGCGGCAGTTATTGCGCTACACGGACTCCAAACAAATTATCCTCAACTTCGACGCCGACAAAGCAGGAACCAAAGCAGCAGAGCGTGCCATTGGAGAAATAGAACAACTCGCCTATCAAGGAGAAGTACAACTGCGAGTGCTCAACATTCCCGACGGCAAAGATGCCGACGAATACCTCAAAACTTACTCCCCAGAACAATATCGAGAATTGCTCGACAATTCCCCATTGTGGCTTGATTGGCAAATCCAACAAATGCTCGTCAATCAAGATTTGAAGCAAGCGGATACTTCCCAACAAATCACCAAAAGAATCATTAAATTATTAACTAATATTACTGACGACAATCAGTTATCACATTATCTGCAAAAAAGCGCCGAAATCCTCAGCAAAGGAGATTTTAGACTCACAAAGATGATAGCAGAAAACTTACTCAATCAAGTAGTCAGCGATTGGGGACAGCGGCTGAATCAAGACGAAGCATTGACAATGCCACTGTTAATTAGAAACAAGCTGAAGCCGAGCAAACAATATAAAAAGCAGCGTGCAAGCAGCGACAGCAAAAGTTCAAAAACAGGCTTTTCAGTAGCAGCCCGCAGTCTGTTAGAAGAAGCAGAAGCACAATTATTGCAGATTTATTTGCACTGTCCCGAATACCGTCAAGAAGTCAGAGAAGCCATAGAAGCTAGAGACGTGCAGTTTAGCTTGTCTCACCACAGATTTTTGTGGCACCTGATTTTGAATGCAGAAATACTGCACAACATCTATTTACAAGCAGCGCCTTCTGAGTTAATATTGAAATTACAAGATAGCTTTATAGAATATCCGACCCAACTCAATCAAATCTCGCATTTATTTCATTTAAACGAGTTTTCGGAAAAAAATGTGTATCGCGCGCCTTTAGTTATTCGATCGGCGATCGCCTGTATCGAGCAAATCATCAGCATCAAGCGGCGCCGGATTGCCCTCGATATGTGGAAAAAAACCGATGCTGCTATAGAATATTACCAACAACTCTGCGCCGAACAAGAATGGATAGAGGAATTAGAGCGGCTGCGTCAAGTTAATTTTTACGATTTAACCTCTGTACCTTGGGGCTAATAAGATTTTAGAAGACACGGCGGTTTCAACCGCCGTCTTATAGCCTTTCTCAAAAAGGTGAGGTATGACTGACAGGTTATATAACCACTGAAACCAAGAGGGCTGAAGCCCAACAACATACCTCATCTTTCTGAGAACCGCTATATCTTTTAATAATCACAAAACAGAGTTTCGCGAGTCTCTCTACCAGTCACCGGATTAGTACCTTTGGCAACCTTACAAAGCTTTTCGATCATATCGTCTCGGAGGAGAGTCTCAGTAAAATCAGCACCGTCAATCACAGCTCCTTCCAGTCTGGTATTGTAAGCAAAAGCACCCTCAAGGATAGCATTAGTTAAATTAGCTTTCATCATGCGAGCCAAATCCAAAGTCGCACCCCTTAAATTAGCGCCTTCAAAATTTGCCTCTTCCATATTGGCGCCAAACAGACTTACGCCTCCTAAATCTGCATTGGTAAAATTGCTGTTGCGAAGATTGGCTTTATTAAAACTGTCGTTAGTCAAAACTTGTCCGCTAAAATCAGCGCCAACTAGGATTTCTTTGTCGCGATCCAAGGCGAAAGCAGGTGCGGGATTAATCGCGATCGCCCCAGCGGCAATTACTGCTAAAATAACAAAACTCAGCAAGAAATTATAAATATTTTTGCGATGTTGGCGAATTCCAGAATTCATAAGTTAAAGCTAATGGGCAGCAATGACAGTTCAGAATTGAATTCTACCAGAAAGCGCTCCTCTTCGGTGGTTCCCGCCGCCTCCAACTCTCCCCAACCGACAAACTCTCGGGATCTCGGCACGTTGGGAGAAAACTTAGTCGCCCAGTGGTTACAGCAGCAAGGTTGGGAAATCCTGCACCGTCAGTACCACTGTCGCTGGGGAGAGATTGACATCATCGCCCTCGGAAGAGATGAAGAGGGCGAAAAAAACCCAGGAATTCGCGATCGCCAATTCCCAACATTAGCCTTTGTAGAGGTGAAAACTCGCCGTCGTGGAAATTGGGATGCTGGGGGAATCTTGGCTGTTAGTGCAGCAAAACAAGCCAAACTTTGGCAAACCGCCGAAATATTTTTAAGCACTCGTCCAGATTTAGCAAATAATTCTTGTCGGTTCGATGTCGCCTTAGTCAGGTGCGAGCCTTCGCGGCAAAAGACCAAGCAAATATTACCACCAACGACAGCGAACTCTCAATCCGCCCTTGCCGGAAACTACCGGCTTACCCTGCAAGAATACATTCGATCGGCTTTTAGTGATTAGAAATGTCAAATTAAAAATTACAGGCTAAAATTAAAAAGTAATACCGCTTGGTAATTTTTAATTGTTAACTTGCCTTGACTGTGGCCCATTGGTTTCTTCATCTTTAACGGACATGGAAAAAGCGTTAACTCCTCTGCCCCTCTTGCCTTCTCCCGCTCGGACTCTGCGATCGCAGGCAATTTATCTGCTTCCCAGTCTAGGCCAAAGTTTCCGGGCAATATCCCAGACCCTTGACAAACTGCTGGCGAAACGCTTCAATTTCTTTGCGGTCTGGGCTTCCGTGACAAACCACGGCCACCTGGTAGCGGCGCATCACGCTCAGCGGCGACTGTCCCGTTTCCAAGCTCCACAGTGCCATTTGCAAGCGAATTTCAGGATCGTAAGGAATCCCGACTTCGTTCATAAAAGCCCGAAAATCCCCGTGCATTTCTGGAGTCAAATATTGGCTCATTTTCACCTTCACGACCCAGCCGTCAATTTGGTGAATAACAGTGATAAATTGCAAAGGAAGATGACTAGCCGTGCGTAGGTAATCCACGACTCTCAGAGTGAGGCTAGTATTAGCGATGTAGTAGAGGTATTCCATAACTATCCTTCGAGCAAAGCTGATGCTACACCTCTATCGTCGCGGGCTATACCCGCCACCACAAGGGGAAAAGCACCCGACTTGGGATGGGGGTTTTTACCCAATTTGTTACCGAGTTGACAGATTTTTGACAGGAATTCACCCGATGACAGAGATTGACTGGTCTTTGGACGCTTATGACTACGAACTTCCGCCCTCGTGCATTGCCCAAAATCCGGTAGTGCCGAGGGACAGTTCTCGGTTGCTGGTGGTAGATTCTCCCAGCAGCCACCAACACCGGATTTTCCACGATTTGCCGGATTTGCTCGAACCCGGAGACTTGCTGGTACTTAACAACACCCGTGTTCTGCCAGCGAGGCTCTACGGGCACAAACCGAACGGCCCGGCTGTGGAGATATTGTTGATGGAAGAACGCCAGCACAACTGCTGGCTGGCTTTGGTGAAACCGGGGAAACGCTTAAAGTTGGGAGCCAAAATTGAGTTTGAGCCCGCCTCCTGTGATGACTCTGCGGAAGGGCCTTGCTGTTGCCTTCCCCAGGCTGTGGCAGTCGATCGTCGATTGACTGCGACAGTTATAGACAGGGACGAGCAAACTGGGGGACGGCTGTTAGAGTTTGACATCCCTAGAGATGCGACTCTGGCGAAGTTTTTGGACGAATACGGCCACGTACCTCTGCCGCCCTACATCGAAAATTCCCAAGCTGCGCCGGAACAGTACCAGACTGTTTATGCCGAAAAGCTCGGGGCGGTGGCGGCTCCGACAGCAGGGTTGCACTTCACCGAAGAATTGTTCAGCCGCTTGGAAGAGCGGGGAATCGAAAAAACTTTTGTCACCCTCCATGTGGGAGTAGGAACGTTTCGCCCGGTGGAGGTTGCAGACGTGACGACTCACAAAATGCACGGCGAATGGGTGGAAGTATCGGCCTCCACTGTCGAGAAAATCCGCGAAACTCAAGCCCGAGGCGGGCGGATCTTTGCTGTGGGTACGACAGCAGTGAGAGCTTTAGAGGGAGCTGCGGCGGCGAGCGAAGATTTTTCGTTGCAGCCTTTTTGCGGCCAGACAAATTTGTTTATTTATCCGGGTTACAAGTGGAGGGTTGTAGACGGGATAATTACCAATTTTCATTTGCCGCGCTCTACTTTGATGATGATGGTAAGCGCGATGATTGGAAGGCCTCGGCTGTTGGATTTGTACCGAGAGGCGATCGAGAATCAGTACCGATTTTATTCGTTTGGCGATGCCATGCTCATTTTACCGGAGGCAAGGAACGATTAACTCATATCTGGCACCATTCTCAAACTTTCTTTTAGGGCGGCCCAAAGTGGCCACCCCACAAGAAAATATATGTGTTCTCCAACAGCCGGCAAAGCCTGTTAACCGAGAATGGTGCAAAATATCAGAAATGCCAATTGTTAATTTTTAATCTATTTATTCTTCCTCCTCTTCTTCATTACCGGGATACACGAAGCTGTTGGAACGCCCAGTCAGAACTGATTTGCCGAGAGACAGAGCTTTCTGAGCTGCCACTACAGCTTTGCGCTTCCATGTGGCTTTACGCATATTCTTCTTGGATTTGGAGGTTTTCTTCTTAGGGACTGCCATGACGCTAAATACTTTCTGGTTGTATAGACAAACAAACATTCTAGCCGATTTTGCCTCGCTGGCTCGACAAACCACAACAAGCAATATCCAGTAGTAGGGTGCGTCAGCGACTAGCTTGTCGAACAACACATAAAATCCGCCAACTGACGCACCCTACATTTCTCTGTGACAAGTAGTAGGGTGCGTCAGCGATTAGCTTCTCCAACAACACGCCAAATCCCCCAACTGACGCACCCACTCCAGCTTAGGAACGAAAATTTAATAACTTAGACTCTTAAAAGTGGGATGGGCGTCCCGCCCGTCTATAAGGGACGGGCGGGACGCCCATCCCACAATCATTAAAATTGTAAGTTATTTAATTCTCATTCCTTAAAGCTCGTGAAAATAGTACATCACGACGCCACTAACTGGGTCGTTCTCGATGCTGACATAACCGGTTTTGAGCATTGCCGTGAAAGCCTCTTCCACTTCGGCAAAAGTAGCGCCGGTTGCCATCACCCCTTGGGTGACAGATAATCTTGCATTTTTGGTATAAGCTGCCTTCAGGAGTTTAATCCCTAACTGTTCCGGGGTTGGCTTCTGGTATGTCGAGGCGATCGCCCCGCTGGTGGAAGATAGCGGTATACCTTGGGGAGATACCCCGAGTTTGCCCCTGATAGTGGCATTGTGCTCGTCCACCATCTGCGGCAGAAGTAGCAAGTCAAACAATTGCCCGAACCCAAATAACCCAAAGGTACACAGCCACAGCAAACCCGTGCCAATCTTGCCGTTGTAGAGGCGGTGGAGTCCGAATGGGCCGAAAAAACAAGCTGCCCATAAAAGGTAACTAACACCTAAATTGCTCATTTTATGCCCGTCCTGCCTGGTTATTTAACTATTGCGCTCCCTCAATATATATTTTGTGGTTGGCGATCGGGTGTTTCAAAAGCTTGACACGGGAATTTATTTATGCTGTATCCTATAAATTGACAACAGGCAGAATTTTGTTCCCGAATCCCTTCTGTTTCAAAGCCCATAAGTAATTGTGCGTAGCAATTCTTAACGCCAGCAACATCTTTCCGGGTCGAGAGCTTGGTAAACTGGAGGGCGTGGAAATTTCAGCAGCTTTGACCTGAATTCCACAGAGAGCGCCAAAGTGCGCCGCACAGCGCTGGTCGGAGATACAAGGGCGATCGCCCGCAGTACCCGAAACCTCAAACAAGCGAGCAATTATAAGCAAAAAATCCAATAAACATATGGTAGATTCGCTCAAAAAACCCGCTTTTGCCCAGCAGCAAGAAGCGAAAACCCCAGCCAAAGAAACTATTCTCACACCGAGATTTTACACAACAGACTTTGACGAGATGGCCAAAATGGACATCTCGGTAAACGAAGCCGAACTCGAAGCAATTATCAAAGAGTTCCGCGTTGACTACAACAAAACCCACTTCGTGCGGGATGCCGAGTTCGATCAATCCTGGGAACATATCGACGGCGAAAAGCGGAAGTTGTTTATTGAATTCCTCGAACGCTCTTGCACCGCTGAGTTTTCCGGCTTCTTGCTCTACAAAGAATTGGCACGCAAACTCAAGGACAAAAATCCGGTACTCGCCGAAGGTTTCTTGCTCATGTCCCGCGATGAAGCGCGGCACGCCGGATTCCTGAATAAAGCGCTGTCGGACTTTGGTTTGTCCCTAGATTTGGGTTTCTTGACAAAGAGCCGCAGTTACACATTCTTCAAGCCGAAGTTTATTTTCTACGCCACTTACTTATCCGAAAAAATCGGTTATTGGCGCTACATCACGATTTATCAGCACTTGAAAGCCCATCCTGAAGATCAGATTTATCCGATTTTCCGATTCTTTGAAAATTGGTGTCAGGATGAAAACCGCCACGGAGATTTCTTCGATGCGGTGATGAGAGCTCAGCCTCAGATGTTGAATGATTGGCGCGCTAAGCTGTGGTGCCGTTTCTTCTTGCTGTCGGTATTTGCGACAATGTATCTCAATGATATCCAGCGCGGTGGTTTTTATCGATCGCTCGGACTCGATGCTCGCGAATACGACATTGAAGTGATCAAAAAAACCAACGAAACAGCAGGCCGCGTTTTCCCCGTCATGCTCGACGTAAACAATCCAGAATTTTATGAACGGTTGGATGTTTGCCTCAAAAACAATCAGCAATTAACCGCGATTGTTGAGTCTAAAACTCCGAAAGTTTTGCAATTGTTCCAAAAATTGCCTCTGTATTTGTCCAACGGTTGGCAGTTGGTGAAACTGTACTTCATGAAGACAATCGAGTCGCCTTCTGTTGAGGGTGCAGTCCGTTAAGTTTTGATTTCCGATCCTCTGTTACGGCGGTTCTGCGATGGCAGAGCCGCTTTTTTTTGGTATAATGTTAGTCTCATTTTGATGCGCGTCGCTCTGAGGATATTATGGTTGTACAAACAGAAAAACGCTACTGCACTCCCGAAGAATATCTGCAATTAGAGGCAACTGCGGAGTTTAAAAGTGAATACCGTGATGGAGAAATAGTGCCAATGACAGGTGGAACAACGAATCACAATGAAATCGCAGGTAATTTTTATGCCCGCTTTAAATTGACTTTGGGAAGGCCGAACTATCGCGTGTATATGGGTGACGTGCGTTTGTGGATATCGCAATATCGCCTTTACACTTATCCCGATGTCATGGTGATTTCTGGAGAGCCTGCTTATGAGGGCAGCGGTACGACTACGGTAACTAATCCGGTGCTGGTTGTTGAGGTTTTGTCAAATTCAACCAAAAATTACGATCGAGGCGATAAATTTCAGTATTATCGATCGATCCCCAGTCTTCGAGAATATATTACGATCGACCAATATAAATGTTATATCGAACAATTTGCTAAAAATTCAGAAAATAAATGGGTATTAACAGAATATACAACGGCTGATGAAGTTATGACATTAAGTGCGAGCGAATTTCAAATTCAATTGAGCGAACTTTACCAAGGAGTTAATTTTGAGATGAAGGGTGATTCAACAGTTGACAGTTGACAGTTGACAGTTGACAGTTTGAGAGCCACCTCTACCTAGAAGGAAGAGGATTGGAGTAATGAATAGTCTGATTTTAATTTCTCCCTCAAGGGGTTCCGGCTTTCAACCAATTCTTTCTGGTAATATGCGATCGGGAAGACGCAACTCTTTTGTAGACTACAAAGCAGATGCACACAACTGGATAACTTTGATGACAGTTATAAATTGTAGGGTGCGTCGCTCACTGGCAGCCTGGTTGAGGGCGAGAATTATTCGTGGCGAGGCACTCTACGTCGTTATTAATCCCGGTTATAAATTGTAGGGTGCGTCGCTCACTGGCATCCTGGTTGAGGGCGAGAATTATTAGTGGCGACGCACCCTACGTCTCTGGTTTTTCGTACTAAATTGATGCTGATTTTTCATCAACTTTATCAAAATTCAGGGTTTTAAAACCCCGCTGTCAACTGTCAACTGTCAACTGTCAACTGTTTACCGCCATTCACCCTGAAGCGTAAACGCAGCCCAATAATAGGGAGACTGCCACTGTTTCTGCTGCAACATTTCCAATTGCGCCGCCCTTAAAGCTGCTGCTGGCGTTAACCCTTTTTTCAGCATTCCCTGATAGAAACTCGACATTAACTTCGAGGTTCCTTCATCATCCACACTCCACAAACTCACCACCACTCGCTTCGCCCCAGCATACATAAATCCTCTCGTCAATCCCACCATGCCTTCGCCTTGAATGTTCTGCCCCAATCCGGTTTGACAGGCACTTAAAACTACTAATTCTGCTGCTAATTTGAGATTGAAAATATCCGTAAGCCGCAGGAATCCGTTTAAGGGTTTGCCATTTTCGTCTACTAAGGACATGAGGATTCCTGATAATTCCGGGTTAGTGCTATTCGCGAAACCGTGGGTGGCAAAATGAATGATTTTATATTGGCTTAAATTCGGGCTGGTGGCTGTGGCGCGACTGGCTGCAAAATCCAAAGATTCGGTGCGAGAATTGGCAGGAACTAAGGCTTGAATGATTTGAGCTTCTTGGCGAGTGAATTTTAAACGGTCAAACTGTACGTTATTGTTGCCTCGGGAGCGACTTAAACCGGGATTTGCTGATTCTACCGCTTGCTCAGTGGTGGCTGAAGAATAATTTTTAATTCGTTCGTCGTTACCGCTAAAAACTGGATCGGCGAGAATTGCTAAAGTGCGAGTAGGGGCTTGTCTGTCGCTATAGTTTTGTCTTAAGATTCCCAAGGTGGAAGCGGAAGGCAACAGCACAATTTCATGGTTTACTATTAAAGGCGGATTCCCATTTTCACCGGATTTTCCGGGGAGCGAAAGGGCGGCAAAGGGAAGATAATTCAAAACACCATCGCCAACAATCAGCAGGCGTTTTTGACCGAGTTGGGCAGCAACGGGCTGTAAAATAATTTGACTGAGGGCGTTGTTAGCTTCAGCGACTCGATTGGGGATGTCTCGGTAGCGCGGATCAGTGACAGCAGCACGAAAGTTTTTGGCAGTTGTCTCGATTTCGGCAGCTTTTGGTAATTCATAACTGGTAATGCTGGTTTTCGTCACAGCCCAGAGATAGCTGCGGTCTTTTCCTAAAGAATACTGGAGTAAAATTGTATTCTCGTCGAGGATTTGTTGTTGAATCTGTGAAAGAGTTAGGGGTTGCGGTTGGGTGAGGGCGGCGTACCGGGGGCTGGTGGTGCGGATTTGGGTTTGAATGTCCTGATATTGTGTGATTAAAGTTTGCCGCTGTTGTTCTAATTCTGCTTCTTGGGCGGGAGTGTGGTTGGGGCGATTTAGAACTTCGATTCGTCGTTTTTCAAGGGCATCGAGTTGCTGTTGTAAACTGCGTTCTCGCTGCAATAATTCTGGGGCGACACCTTGACGAATATCGGCGTTTGCTTCTTGCAAAAGTTCGAGGAGGCTGCGGGCGCGGGAACGTTCGCTGGCTTCAAAGGCTTTAGTATTGTAACCAGATTTGGGTTGGGTTTTGTGCAGTTGCATTAACAGGTCAATGTAGAACTGGTAATAGTTTTGTACGGTGGCAAAGTATGAGGTGCGGAGTTCTGGGCTAGCAACTTTGGTGCGAAGGCTTTCGATGATTTTGAGGGAGGTTTCAATATTAGTGAGGGCTTCAGTGAGATTGCCTCGATCGCGTTTGGCATAAGCAATGTTGTAAAGGGTGACAGCTTCCCCACTGCGATCGCCCACTGCCCGTCTCAGCGGAAGGGACTGGCTCAAATACTCTAGGGCTTTCTGCTTCTCTCCCAAATCTGAGTAGACACCGCCGATGTTGTTGAGGGTGGTAGCTTCCCCACTGCGATCGCCTACTGCCCGACTCAGGGGAAGGGACTGGCTTAAATATTCTAGTGCTTTTTGTTTTTCTCCCAAATCATCGTAGACTAAGCCAATGTTGTTGAGGGTCGTAGCTTCTAGAGAGCGATCGCCTACGGCCCGACTCAGCGGAAGGGACTGGCTTAAATATTCTAGTGCTTTCTGTTTTTCTCCCAATTCTGAGTAGACACCGCCGATGTTGTTGAGGGTGGTAGCTTCCCCTTGAGCGTCGCCCACAGCCCGTCTCAGCGGAAGAGATTGGCTGTAATACTCTAGCGCTTTCTGCTTCTGACCCAAATCTGAGTAGACTAAGCCAATGTTGTTGAGGGTGGTAGCTTCAATAGTGCGATCGCCCACGGCCCGACTCAGGGGAAGGGACTGGCTGAAATATTCTAGTGCTTTCTGTTTTTCTCCCAATTCTGAGTAGACTAAGCCAATGTTGTTGAGGGTGCGGGCTTCCTCTAAGCGATTGCCTACTGCCCGACTCAGGGGAAGGGCCTGAATGTAATACTCTAGCGCTTTCTTTTTTTCTCCCAAATCTGAGTAGACTAAGCCGATGTTGGTGAGGGTAATAGCTTCTAGAGAGGGATCGCCTACGGCCCGACTCAGTGGAAGAGACTGGCTGTAATACTCTAGCGCTTTCTGTTTCTCTCCCAAATCTGAGTAGACTTTGCCGATGTTGTTGAGGGTGACAGCTTCTCCACCGCGATCGCCCGCTTCTCGATACAGTTTTAATGCTTCTTCAAACTTGGCGATCGCACCTTTTAAAGATTCCGCCGTCCCTTGCTGGTACAGTTGGAGCCCTTCTTTCAAGGATTTTTCAGCCGCAGCAGCAGTGTTTCCCCCTCCCTGCTGCGATACCCCTTGACTAATTTGCATCGCACTGGGTGCCGCCACCGCTGGAACTCCTAGGAGGATACTTGCACCTACAGCTATCCCCCAAACCCACAGCCTGAGATTCATAAACACCCGCCTTAAACAAGACCTTGTTAACCGGTATCATAGTCGATCGCACATTGTCATATGCGTTTTTCCTGCCTGGGTGCCAATTACATAGGCAGCATATTGTGAAACAATAGTCGCTACCGCCGATCGCCCCACGTGACAAGCATTATTGCCTGCATCGGGTTTGTAGCAGCGAAGGTTAAAAGTCATAATAGTAATTTTTACGCTCTTTTCAACTGATTATTTTAAAATTAGCGATCGCCCCCAAATCTAGCATCTACTATTTTCGGTTATTTTATGCAACTCAACAAAAAACAATTCAACAGATCCACTCTTGTTTTTGGTCTAGGAATGCTCGGTGTGTTCCTATTTTCTTGGATTCTGCGCTTTTGGGAACTGGAGCGATTTAACGCTTTCGTATTTGACGAGGTTTATTACGCGAAGTTTGCCAACGATTATCTCACTAAAACACCTTTTTTCAACGCTCACCCGCCGCTGAGTCAGTACATAATTGCGATCGGGATTGCGATCGGCACTCACCTCCCCTTCGGCAAAACAGCCGTCAACGGTCTAGCCGGCTCAACGCTTTCCCCTTGGGATTACCGCTGGCTAAATGCTCTCACAGGCTCCTTTATTCCCCTAGTTGTCGGAGCTCTGGCTTATCAGCTAGTGCGACGCCACACCTTTGCTTTTCTGGCTGCTTTCTTTATCGCCTGCGACGGTTTATTTTTAGTTGAATCTCGCTACGCGCTCAACAACATTTATCTAGTTTTGTTCGGAATCTTAGGACAACTATTTATTTTAAAATCCGTAGAATCAGAAGGCAAAAAGCGGTGGCTTTGGCTGGTGCTAGCAGGAATAGGTTTCGGTGCTTCTGCTGCTATCAAATGGAATGGGCTGTGGTTTCTATTCGGTACGTATCTAATTTTAATCTGCGCTTGGGTAGTGCGTTTAATCCAAGGAAACCGAGGAGATGAAGAACAGAGTGCCGAGGTAAATCCTGCTCTCCTGCCGCCCGAAAGTCCCGTACAAAGACTGACTCAACTCAAATTCTTAGAAGTAATTTTGAGTCTAGCTGTGATTCCTGTTTTAGTTTACAGCATCTCCTGGATTCCTCACCTGCATCTCAATCCAACTCCCAACTTTTGGCAGATGCAAACGGAAATTTTGACTTATCACCAGCGGATTAAAAGCGGGCCTGACGTGCATCCTTACTGTTCGGCGTGGTACAGTTGGCCTTTGATGCTGCGCCCGATAGTCTACTTCTACAAAAGTATTAGCAGCAACGCACAATCCGATCCAGTTTTGCCGCCTTTACCCAGCGGTGTAAACCCGGTAATTCTTGATGTTCACGCGATGGGAAATCCTTTGCTTTGGTGGCTGTCAACTTTAGCTTTACTGCTAGTAATAGGAGTTTTGGTTCACCGGGTTTTTGTGTGGAGGGAAACGCGCCGGGTGGCTTCTGTTGAGGCGATCGAACAGCAGCGGCCGATTTTGTTTCCGCCGACTACTGAAATGTGGATGGCGCTGTATTTAATAGTTAATTGGGTGGCTAATTTGCTGCCTTGGGTGAAGGTGACTCGCTGCGTATTTTTGTATCATTATATGGGCTGTTCTGTGTTTGCAGCTTTAGCACTTGCTTGGTGGACTGACAGGTGGCTGCACAGCCCACAAACCCGCCTCCGAGGGATGGGGGTAACAATAATTTTTATGGTTTTGGGTGCTTTTATTTTCTGGATGCCTCTCTATTTGGGATTGCCTTTGTCACAAATAGAATGGAAAATTAGGATGTGGCTGCCGTCTTGGGTTTAGATTAGAATATATCTCTCCATAAAAGCCTGTATAGGGCAGGCATCTTGCCTGCCCCACAAGAGTTTTTATAGATTTTCATAAAGACGAAATATTATGTCTAAAAACTCCCCAAAAACCTCAGCGGAAATGGAAGCGATCGCCCGCGCACCAAACCTTGTCGAAATCAACAAAGAAATCCGCGACTTGATTATCGATTATGCCATTGGAGTTGCAATTCTGGGACTCAACCCGCTGCCGGGAAGTATGACGGTGACGCTACTGGTGGCGAGCGTGTTGCTATTAAAAATGATGCGGGATATTGGGGCAAAATGGGGCTATCCAAAAGGTCAAGATGCGCTGGCGATCGGAGGCAATCTGTTCGGGGGTTTGGGTTCTTTTTGGGTAGCGTTTATGGCTTGGATATCGATGTATGGTTTGGGTTTGTTTGTGCCGTTTGTGGGCGGTTTTGCGGTGGCTTCGTCGCTGTTTGCACTGACTTGGAGGGTGGGACAGGCGACGCACCTTTATTATGCTAGCGGCCGCCAAATGGATGCAGCGGAACTCAAGGAAGTTTTCGATAGTTCTCAACCGGAAGGGGCGGCTTTGTTTGAGGCGAATATTGGGGCGATCGCCTCTCCACCTCAAGTAACAGAAAATCCGATTAAATCTCTCACTGATGACTTGATAAATGGTAATATAAGTCAAGAGGAGTTTGAGAAAAAAATTAAAGACATTCTTGATTAAGACCTGTTACTCACATAAAACCATGAAATTCTCTCTCGATGTAGAAAACAACCCCGCAGGTTGGCCGGATCACACTCAGCTACCAGAATCCGACGGCACTTTTGTGAAAAACTTTCAAGAACATCCCCAAAGCATTCTGTTAACTGATTCTATTACTCCGATCCTCCAAAGCATTCATCCAGATGCTGATTACTGTATCGGTCAAGATAGCGGGATTTATTGGCGATTGACTGAGCCACTAGAGCGTGGTGCGGAAGCACCGGATTGGTTTTACGTGCCAAATGTCCCGCCAACATTTGACGGTCAAGTGCGTCGTTCTTATGTGATGTGGCAAGAGTTTTTAGCACCATTAATTGTGTTAGAATTTGTGTCGGGAAATGGTGCTGAAGAACGAGATAGAACGCCTTTGTTGCGAACTGGTCAACAGGAAACTAAACCTGGCAAATTCTGGATTTACGAAAATGTCATCCGTCCGGAATTTTACGGGATTTATGAGGTGACTAAGGCGAGTGTCGAAGTTTACCATTTAGTAGGCCGTAGCTATCATTTACTTCCGGCAAACGATCGCGGTCATTATCCAATTCCACCGTTAGGAGTGGAATTGGGAATTTGGCAGGGAAGGTATCAAAATGTTGAGTTACCTTGGCTGCGCTGGTGGGATAGTGAAGGGAATTTGCTGTTAACGGGCTTTGAAAGAGTTGAAGAAGAACGGCAAAGGAGAACGGCAAAGGGCTGAACAAGAACGGCAAAGGGCTGAACAAGAACGGCAAAGGGCTGAACAAGAACGGCAAAGGGCTGAACAAGAACGGCAAAGGGCCGATCGCGCTCAAGAAGAATTAGAGCAATTGCGCGCTCAATTGCGATCGGCTGGAATTGAACCTCAATTATGAGGGAAACCTTTGTTGACAGTGGGAAAGTAGCAATTAAGGACGAGGTGAGAAACTGGGTTTTTTATTAAAATCATTAGATTGCAGCCAGCAGATTAGGTAAAAAACCCGTTTTTTGATATAGCCTTTCGAGCGAAAGATGAGGTATGACTATAAATGAATTTTTTCATGCGACTTCGGTTACTATATTATACACATAAGAGGGCTAAAGCCCAACAACGTACCTGACTTTTTTGAGAACCGCTATATTGATATTTAGAGTTAGTGTATGACCAAGTATATTCCAGCAAAAATTACCTGCCTACGCTACAAAAGAAAGTAAGGTTTTCAGTAAGTCCTACGGTACAATTCATCCCGGTTTTTCAACCATCTACAGCAATATTGCCACTCAAACGCTGGACATTGCCAAAAAGCTGAATCCGTCGGTTCCTTGCTATCTATCGGGCCACAGTTTGGGTGCTGCGATCGCGACTTTGGCTGCGATCGAGATTGCGGTGAATGTTCCTCGGTTGAAAAAGCAGGTGCAGTTGTATACTTATGGCAGTCCGAGGGTGGGCGATCCGGTGTTTGCGAGGGAGCACAATCGAGTTGTACCGAACAGCTATCGTGTGGTAAATTTGGCGGATGCAATTACGCTGGTGCCTTTTACGGTGTTCTTTAAGACTGAATATGTACACGTGGGTGAGGAGTGGGCTTTTTTGGCGCCTAATGGGGATGTGATGCCGAATCATGTGGTGGATAGTTACAGAAGTGCGATCGACAAACAAGTCGAAACCAACAAACCCCGAACCTCCCCAAATTCCGGGTTAAAATAGTGTGGGCGAATAGAATTCGCGGCTACACAAACAATGTCCGCCTCCACGGACTCAATAAAAGAGATAAATGCCAATTTAAAGAAATAGTATAAAATAGACCTCTTGCAAAAATAGTTAGGACGATGCTCAAAGCCATCCCACAACAATCTTTTTTCTTGTGGGATGGGCTTCTAGCCCGTCCCAAAATTTGGTTAAAAGGATTTTTGCAAGAGGTTTAATGTAATTTTTAATGAATTTGATACGATCTCAAACACCAAATCAGCTTTTATTGATACTCTTATCTTCAGTCCGCGGAGGCGGACATTGTTTGTGTAGCCCCGAATTCTATTCGGTGGGCTTTATTTGTGAAACATCGCAATTAATTCGGAGGTCTTTATTTGTGAAACAATACCCTTTATTTGTGAAACACTGCGCGATAAACTGGTTCCCCGCGTTTGAGAGTAGCAATTTCTCTTTCAGTGGCTACAGGCATGGGATTTTCTGCTAACCATTCACCGTTATTTGTGCGTTTAAAGCTAGGATGAGATGAAAAGCGATCGCACATTTCGACTTCTACTTCCTCAATATCCGATTGAATAAACACTTCGCCGCCAACAGCCAGATAAGTCGCCAACTCGCCGACTAATTCCTGCTGTACCACCCGCCGCTTGTGGTGCTTTTTCTTGAACCACGGATCGGGAAATTGAATGCTAACTCGCTGCAAAGTACCAGCGGGAAGTGTTTCTAAAATTGGTTTCAGGGAACTATTCGCATTACAAAACAAATAGTGCAGATTTGTCAAGCCTTTTTCGTCCCGCCAAAGATTTGCCTCATCCACCAGAGGTTCCCGAATTTCTAATCCGAGAAAATTCCAATCAGCTTGTGCTTGCGCCATATGCCACAAAAACCTGCCTCTGGCGCAGCCGATATCTAAATGCAGTGGCAAATTTAAGTCGCTATATATTTTCGTCCAATCTGGGGGACTGGCGGATGTTTGATATCTCATCGATAGGGGATTTACGTGTTCCCGAACTCTAACTCTTGCCAATTTTGCTGTCTCCTGAATGTAATTTTTAACCGCTGATGCGGGCAGATTAACGTTGATTAACGCAGATATTTTTAGAAATGAAAAATCGCTGTCTTAGGATTTTTCATTTCTAATTATTGTATCAAGCTTCTGGTTCAATGCCTGCTGCTCTTAATTGTGCGGCTAGTCGATCGGCTCGCTGTCTTTCCCTTTCCACCATCTCTGCACCCCACAATAACATCTGTCCGCTTTCATCCCACCAGCGCAACCAATATCCGGTTCTTTCAGCCTTTGTTCCCTGCCAAACGCCTAGAAATAACCCAACTCCTTCTATCCAATAATGATTGTTTGCATCCGGCTGCTGTGCTTCATATCTTCCTGATGAATTCAACCGATACACTTCTAGCAATCCTGCCGCAGGCTCAAAAATACCATAGATTGGTACTCGCAGCATTTGCTCGTAAAAAAACCATTTTCCCGGGGGAAAAGTTGGTTTACTTGAATATTCGTCGTACTGATTAGCTGATAAAAACTCCAGCGCGATATCCGGGATTTCTCCTTCTAAGTTTGGGGTGTAACTGCGGCGAATTTCGGGGGCAGCAAGCGGTTGTACGTTGCGGGCATAAAACCAATCTGGCGCTTTGGTAACTAGCTTGTCGTTTAATGTCGCGCACACACACATATTCGGCGCAACTAAGATTCCCTCTAACAATAGTCCGGCAATTTCTAGGATTTCGCGCAGGGCGGCGGCGAGTAATGGTTGGTCGATATTTTCCACTGGTTCCTCGTCTAAGATGAAATCGTCTGGCAATTTTTCCCAGGTAATTTTTATGTCGGCTGTACTTACTGTCATAATATTTTACCTCTTAGCAAAAAATAGATTCAGCCTCCCCGCCATCAAAACTGTGCTGTTCCAGGTAAACTGTCAACTGTCAACTGTCAACTATCAACTGTTTACTGAGACTGCTGGAGTGCGGTTTGCAATACTTCCTTATGAAAGAGCGATCGCCCTACAATAAATTTTATCCTGTCTGGCGATAGTGCGGCGCCGTTGGCATAGTGATCCATCCAGGTTTTGCTGATTAAATAGGGATCTTCGGGCAATTCTGATAATAAGTATCCCGGCATTTCTAACTCGTCCATCAATTGGCTAACTTTGGGATCGTAGCTGAGGGCAAAACAGCGACATTCTTCGGATGCTGCCATAATTAAACTGTGGTAGCGCATCCCGATCGCCATTTCGACTCCCCGGAACACTCCTTTCAACTTTCTCGGATCGTCTAAACTAAGGATGCGGCTCCTTTTCGGCAGCGCTTCGTGCAAATGTTTGGCAATTTCTAAGTCGTGGGAAGCTTGGAAAGGCAGCAGCAAAATTAAGGTGCGAGTGGCTTTTTGAAAGTCAACTAAAGCTTGAGTTAGGATTGACAAACGGGCGGGTGTTAGTGTAGAGTGCGATCGCAAACAAACCGCAACTCTCGGCGACGGCAAATCCCACAAACCGGAGACGGGGGAATTTTCCAAAGCCCACACTGGATCGGGCGCTAATGTAAAGGGAATTTGCCAATCTGCAAGTATGGTAGCTGAGCCTTTATCGCGCACGCTGACGGCTGTGCATCCACCAAAACACCGCTGAGATAATTTACGAGTAATCTCACGATTTAAAGGGCCAATTCCCTGGGCCCAAGCAACAGTTTTTAAGCCCATCTGCTGCGCTAATCCCATCAAGCCACCATAGTAAAAAGGGCTGACAAGGCTGGTACTGTCTTGGATTAAACTACCGCCACCCCAGATTAGGGCGTCAGCGCTGCGGAGTGTATCGAGGACACCAAACGCATTCATGCGATCGCGCGCAGCTACTCCGTACCGCTGATTTGTCTCGACGGGATTGCCAGAAAGGACGATCGGCGTCACCCCATCTGGTAACATTTGCAGTAGCGAAGCCAACAGCGCCTCGTCGCCACCGTTGCCTTTACCATAATAGCCGCACAAAATTGCTCGCATTTCTACTCTTTGTTTGGAATCGAATATAACTATTACAATACCTAATTATTGTTACCAAAAGATTCTTTTTTAAAACAACAAAATATCGCAACCGCCCGATCGCTCTTCGCACAAATAACTTCATGAATAGCACCGCAAACCTGCTACCATAAATGGTGTAAATGTCAACCCTTTTCTAAGCGACCAGGCAAGTTGTCAAATCACGAAGTTAGCGAGCGGCGGACAGCACTAATGTAACGGTGAACTGTCAACTGCCAACTGTCAACTGCCAACTGCCAACTGCCAACTGCCAACTGTCACACATCTTCCTTCACAATACAAAAAATGCACGCTTTGTCAATTCCAACCTGGATTATTCATGTCTCTAGTGTCGTCGAGTGGATTGCCGCCATCTGGTTAATTTGGACTTACGGCGAAGTCACTAAAAACCGAGCTTGGTGGGGCCTTTCTGTCGGAATGCTGCCCGCCCTTGTCAGCGCTATGTGCGCCTGTACGTGGCACTTTTTCGACAACTCCCCAGCCCTAGAATGGATTGTTACCCTGCAAGCTGCGATGACTGTCATCGGTAATTTTACTCTGTGGGCGGCTGCTTGGTGGATTTGGCGATCGGCTCAGCAGTCAGTTGACAGTTGACAGTTGACAGTTGATAGTTGATAGGAAATCAGTCATTACTAACAAACTAAGGAGAAAAATCCTTGAAAAATAGCATTGTTTGGACAACATTGGCAGCTAGTTCACTGTTATTGACAGCCACATCTTTACTTCCCAGTCAAGCTAGTAATACATCCTTAATACTCGCCCAACAACCTAACTGTAAAAGTCCTCAAACGACACTGGATCAGAATGTGTGTTCCAGCCAAGAGTTTCAGGCAGCAGACAAAAAACTCAATCAAGTATATCAGCAACTTCAACCAAAACTCAACAGCAAACAAAAGCAGAGATTGATAGTCGCACAGCGAAGTTGGCTCAAGTTTAGAGATGAATCTTGCGATTATGAAGCAGGTTACTTTGAGGGTGGTAGCGTGGCTCCTTCTATCTACGGTTATTGCAGAGCCAGAGTCACAAAAGAACGTATTAAAGATTTGGAGGGTTATTTGGAACAAGCAAGTTTGTAAAAGTGCGTAGGCGTAAGCCAGGGCGTAGCCATCGCGATCGACAACAACTTACCCATTCTATCATCCATACCACAGCAAACTGATGTATTATGGTGTCATACCCCCCACCCTAAATTATCTTAAAAGTGATAATAAGCTTTGTTTTTTATTTTATCCTTTGACACGCCAATGGTGTAAGATTTAAAATCTAAAATCTACAATATAAAATCGCTATGTCTTTCGTTGGTTTGCACATTCACAGCGATTACAGCCTGCTAGACGGGGCATCTCAGCTACAGCAGCTAGCTGAACGGGCGGTGGAATTGGGGATGCCCGCGATCGCCCTTACAGACCACGGCGTGATGTATGGTGCGATCGAGCTAATCAAAGTTTGTCGAAATAAAAATATCAAGCCCATCATTGGCAATGAAATGTACGTCGTCAACGGCGACATCGAAGTCAAAGTTCGAGGTAGAAGAAAATACCATCAAGTTGTCTTAGCTAAAAATACGCAAGGTTATAAAAACTTAGTAAAACTTACCACAATTTCCCATTTAAAAGGAATGCCCGAAAGAGGTATTTTTGCCCGTCCTTGCATCAACAAAGAACTCCTCAAACAATACTCCGAAGGTCTCATTGTTACCAGCGCTTGTTTGGGTGGCGAAGTTCCCCAAATGATTCTGCAAAACAAGCTAGATACTGCCCGCGAAGTTGCCAAATGGTATAAAGAAGTATTTGGAGAAGACTATTATATAGAAATTCAAGACCACGGTTCCCAAGAAGACCGCATGGTTAATGTTGAAATCGTCAAAATTGCCCGCGAATTCAATATTAAAATAATTGCCACCAATGATTCTCACTATATTTCCTGCAACGACGTAGAAGCTCACGATGCTTTGTTGTGCATCAACACCAACAAACTGATTGAAGAAGAAAAGCGGATGCGCTACAGCGGCACAGAATATCTGAAGTCTGCTATGGAGATGGCGCAACTATTTCGAGACCATTTGGATGATGAAACGATCGAAGAGGCGATCGAAACCACCCTAGAAGTAGCAAACAAAGTATCAAGATACGATCTAACAGGAGAAGCTCGGATTCCCACAATCCCAATTCCCCCAGAACATACCGCCGATACCTATGTAGAAGAAATATCTTGGCTAGGATTATTAGAAAGACTCAAAGCCCGTACCAGAAATGAAATCCCCCCAGTCTACAAACAAAGACTAGAATATGAGCTAAAAATGATTCAGCAGATGGGTTTCTCTGAATATTTTTTAGTGGTTTGGGACTACATGAAATATGCTAGAGACAACAATATTCCCGTCGGGCCAGGACGTGGTTCTGCGGCAGGTTCTTTAGTTGCTTATGTCCTCAATATTACCAACATAGACCCGGTACACCACGGATTGCTATTCGAGAGATTTCTCAATCCCGAACGCAAATCGATGCCAGATATTGATAGCGATTTCTGCATCGAAAGACGGGACGATATGATTAAATATGTTACAGACAAATATGGTACAGACCGCGTAGCGCAAATTATTACCTTCAACAGGATGACATCAAAAGCTGTTTTGAAAGATGTTGCCAGAGTTTTAGGTATTCCCTACAAAAAAGCCGATGAGATGGCGAAAATGATTCCAGTATCGCGGGGGAAACCGGAAAAACTCAAAGTAATGATTTCCGATGCAACACCGGCACAGGAATTTAAAACCAACTACGAAAATACTATTTGTACTAATGCCGAAACTGGCACCGAAGTCCCAGTGCGTCAGTGGATTGACATGGCAATTCGCATTGAAGGAACTAACAAAACCTATGGTGTTCATGCCGCCGGTGTGGTGATTTCTTCCATCCCCCTTGATGAAATTGTGCCCCTGCAAAAAAATGAAAATGGTGCTGTAATCACCCAATATTTTATGGAAGACTTGGAATTTTTGGGGTTACTCAAAATGGACTTTCTGGGACTCAAAAATTTAACGACTCTCCAAAAAACTGTTGATTATGTTAAGCAAACTCAAGATATAACTATCAATGCTGAAGGCTTACCTTCTGACATAGAACGCAGAGCTCAAGAGACATTTACTAGGAACAACAAGTTACCCGGTGATGTAGCAAAGACTTATCAACTATTAGAAAAAGGAGATTTAGAAGGTATTTTTCAGCTAGAATCTTCTGGGATGCTGGATGTAGTAAAAAAAATCAAACCTTCTTGTCTGGATGATATTTCTTCTATTCTGGCGCTTTATCGTCCCGGCCCGCTGGATGCTGGTTTGATTCCACAATTTATCGATCGCAAACATGGTAGAGAAGTCGTTAAATACGACCATCCGCTGTTAGAACCAATTTTAAAAGAGACTTATGGAACGCTTTGTTTCCAAGAGCAAATTATGCGGATGGCTCAAGATTTGGCGGGCTATTCTTTAGGTCAAGCTGACTTGCTGCGCCGCGCAATGGGCAAGAAGAAGGCTGATGAAATGCAGAAGCAAAAGGAAACATTTATTGATGGCGCAACTAAGAATGGTGTCGCTCAAAGAGTTGCCGAAGAGTTGTTCGGACAGATGCTTCAATTCGCGGAATATTGTTTGAGCTATGACACGAAGATATTGACTATGGAATATGGGCCGATGGCTATTGGTAAAATTGTCGAGGAAGAAATTGAATGTACCGTTTACAGTGTTGATAATAATGGCCATATTTATACACAGCCAATTGCACAGTGGCATCGCCGAGGTCAGCAGGAGGTCTTTGAGTATTGTCTGGAAGATGGCTCGATAATTCGCGCGACAAAAGATCACAAGTTTATGACTTTTGACGGTCAAATGCTACCTATTGACGAAATCTTTGAAAAAGGATTAGACTTAAAACAAATCAACTCTAGCTCACATCTATAAAATGTATATAGACTATAGGAAACTAAAATCAGAACACAAGGAACAAATCATTTTAGCTTTTAACCAAGGCATGGAGTGTCGAGAAATCCCTAACTACCTTGGGGTAAGCGAGAGAGCAGTTTCAAGAGTTTTAAAAGAAGCTGACATTAATACTAAGCGACGAAACCGCTATACTTTAAATGAAAGCTATTTTGATATAATTGACTCTCAAGCTAAAGCCTATTTGTTAGGATTGCTAGCTGCTGATGGCTGCGTTACTCAAACTAATTATGTAGCTTTTGAATCAATTGACAAAGAACTCACAGAAATGCTCAGCATAGAGCTACAATACTCTGGTGAAATTAGAATTGTTCAGCCTCAAAATTATGCTCCTCACTACCGAATAAATTTTTCTTCTGAAAAACTGGCAAGCTCTTTACAGGGCTACGGCATCATAACAGGAAGGACTTTTTCAGAAGTTACCTATTTTCCTAACTCCAAATATTTAGCGTCTTATGTGTTAGGGTACTTTGATGGTGACGGTTGTGCTTATGCAAACAAAGGTAGGAGTGGCGGTTTAGTCTGCATTGTTAGTTCCTTTAAATTTCCCTGCGAACTAACAAGGCACTTAGGCATGGGTTCTGTACAAGAGCATCAATTTAAAAAAGTTTATTATTGGAGAATATTTAGTCGGAAAAATATACAAGCATTCTATGATTTTGTGTATCAGTATCCCAGATTAGGTTTACAACGAAAAAAGACTAAAATTGAAGATATTCTCAGGAGTTACAAACATGGTTAAAATCATTAGTAGAAAATCACTAGGAACTCAAGAAGTATATGACATTGGCGTTGAAAGAGATCATAATTTTACACTAGAAAATAGTCTGGTGGCATCTAATTGCTTTAATAAATCCCATTCAATGGCCTATGCCTATATCACTTATCAAACTGCTTATTTAAAAGCAAATTTTCCTGTAGAATACATGGCTGCACTGCTGACTGCTAACAGAGGCGACCAGGAGAAGGTACAGAGATATATTGCTAATTGTATCAAGCTGAAGATTGATGTTGAACCACCTGATATTAATGGTTCTGAACTTACTTTTACGCCATTGCCGATGGAGATGACAAAGGCGGAAAAACATAAAATTTTGTTTGGAATTTCGGCGGTTAAAAATGTTGGTGAGGGGGCTATTGAAAATATTTTGGAGGCGCGCAGGTCAGGGGGTGATTTTAATTCTTTACCAGATTTGTGCGATCGCGTAAATCTACATTCTGTCAACCGCCGCGCCCTAGAAGCCTTGATTCACTGTGGTGCTTTTGACAAAATCGCACCCAACCGCCAGCAATTAGTAAACGACTTGGAAGGGGTTATGAAATGGGCGCAAGACCGCAAAAAAGACCGAGAAACTGGTCAAGGTAATCTCTTTGACTTGTTAGGAGATACTAGCTTTGGGAAGTCGGCGAATAAGTATGAATCTGCGCCAAAATCAAAAACTGTGAAAGATTTTGACACACAGGAAAAATTGCGTTTAGAAAAAGAATTGCTGGGTTTTTATGTATCAGATCATCCCCTCAAGTTTCTGCTTCAATCTAATCAAGATCCAGATGTTGTGACTCTCGCACAGTTAGCCGAGAAAAAGGGTAAAGTATCGGTTATTGTCATGCTCAACGCTATCAAACTGGTAGTGACGAAAAAAGGCGATGCGATGGCAATTTTGCAATTAGAAGATTTGACACATCAAATCAAAGCTGTTGTGTTTCCGAAGGCTTACGAACAATTAAAACCGCATATTATAGAGAATGCTGTATTACTGATTAGCGGGAAAATTGAGAAGGATGGTGAGGAAATTCAGATAATTGTAGATACTGCAAAGCCTGTAGAAACACCAGAGGTTACAGAGGAAATCGAGATCCCACTACCGGAAACACAAAATTCTTGGGCGGCGCCATCGGAAATACAAAATTCTTGGGTGGCGCCATCGGAAACGCAAAATTCTTGGGTGGCGCCATCGGAAATACAAAATTCTTGGGCGAATCAACCGGTCAACTTTGGACGATCGACTAAACCAGTGGAAGTTACAGAAATGGTGATTGTCAAGTTTACACCGCCGCAGGTGCAAGATGTCAAAAACCTCAATTCTCTGAAAGCTATTTTGCAAGAACTTTCCAATCGTGGAGAGGATGCTAGCGTTTCGGTGGGGGGAATCGTTGTCGGTGAATATTGCTGTCAACCTCTTCGCATCAAGCGTCAATTGTGGGTACAAGATGGCGATGGCGCTGTTAGCCGTCTCAAGTCGGCGGGATTTGATGCTTCGGTTTTCCCTCTCGACAGTCGCGGGGATGCTGCAATATTTCGGGAAATGCGATCGCAACTTAAGATATATTCTTGGGCCAATCGCTTGCTTGACGCAGATGTCGATCGCATTTCCCAGTATCTCAGCTATCTCGCCCAACTAAACAAACGCCTGCCAAACTAACATTTGGGCCCCATCCCCACCGGTGACTAAAGTTTGACCGTCAGGACTAAAAGCCACCGGATTGCACCCAACTAGGCTGCACAAACATTCGCCTGTTTGCAAGTTCCAGACTTTAACAGTACCATCTCGACTGCCGCTAGCCATAGTTTCGCGATCGGGACTGATAGCCACCGAAATCACCGCGTCAGAATGGCCGCTCAAAGTCTTAATCAATTCCCCCGTCTGCAAGACACTCTTGCTTTTCGCCCTCATTCTGTGAGGATGCTTTGGCTTTAATCACCGCTTCCCGAAAGCCTAAAACTACTAAAATATTGGCAAGTGTCAAGAATAGTTCCGCAGAACCGTGGAGCCAATCGACATTTGCTAGCGACTCATTGTAGGCAACTTTTGCATAAATTGCTGCGGGAATAGTCACACCCACAAACACGAGAGTGCCGTAAAATCCCATCAGAGCTAAACGAGGAGTTTTTCCAGATTTCGTCAAAAACCAGAGAAAACCCAAGTAGGGAAATAGAGACAGCACAAATAAACTTTCTTTGGAAATCATTAGTATTTGGTGAGCGACCAGATACCATCATAGATTAAAAAATTAAAAATTAATGTGAATAAATTTTAACTTTTTGTGGTGAATTTTTCATGTCTAATTTAACAAAGGAACCCATTTTTGTCGAACTGCTAGAGACTCACCCAAGCCCATAGCTTTTAACCTTCTCCGCAGCAGGTCGCTAGTATTAAAAACCCCTGACCCGCGCGGAGACACAACCCGTAACTCTTCCCCTAACACCGTTATTAGTATAACACATTTTCAACCGTGCCAGTCTGTTAATTGTTACTTTACCCAGCAATCCGAAACTGAGACATTTCCAAAGTTGTCGGTCTGCTAGGTATCAAGCAAGTATCGCTCAAAACCTCTAAATCAGCAAAGCGTTTTCTATCTGTTGCGATAATTTCTTCGAGCTTAGCATCAAAATCAAAACGCGGCCCACAATCCCAAAGTTTGAATTGCCAGTGTCCGCTACATACCGTAATTTGCAGTTGAATAGGAGTTTCTGCGGGCAGATTTTTGTGAGCGTGACGAACTGCATTAGTAAAACCTTCAGCTAAAGCTAGCTGTAATTGGAACCAAACCTCATTGGGGATCGATACATCTTGCAACTGCTCCAACCAGTCCAAAACTTTAGTTAAAGCATTCATATCTGTGTTGACTTGCAGGCTGATGTTTTTCAAAGAACTTTCATTCAGTTCTGCTTCCTGCTCAATGTCATCTTGCCAATCCCACTTCTTTAACAAATTCATTAACCCATCTAAAACGCTAGCCTTTTTTATATTTTGCGATCGCGAGCGACTTTCTACTTCGTAACTTTTGCTCAGCGACAAACAATTTCGACCGTCAAGAGTCCGGGTGTAACTCAGCTCGTCTGCAATCTGCCACATGAGTTTGATGCCTCTGCCGCCTTCTGCCAGTTGATCTATGCTGTTCGACATTGATTTTCCTCGTCTGAAAGTATTAGTTGTACCCATTTTTCACACCCGCCGACACACTTTGTCGTTTTTTATACTTGCTTATTCAGTATAATTTCGGCGTTCATACCAAAATGCTATCTTTTTTGTAGAAGGCATCGCATCAGCAATATGTCTTAAGAGTCTAAGCCAATTGGCTTATTTACCGATCGCCTGTACGGAGAGCGATCGCCCCCGTAGCACAATCCGCCTGCATCCACCAGAAATTACCGAATCACTGCCGGAGCTCATTTACCCCAGCCGTCGCCAGCTACAAAATACAAGGCATTGAGCCACTGCCAACGGTGGCTCGCCGGTAGCCTGCAAAGCCGATTTGAGGTAATCGCTCTCATCCTAAAGGAGTAAGTAATATCCGCAAAGGCGATCGTCCGCCAACCTCACACCGGCGTGCCACGTCAATCGATTTTAGATTTTAGATTTTATAAATTCGGGGGAAGAGAGGATTTTCGATTTTCGATTTGGGATTGATTCCACGGATAAATCACGTGGCGGGTACCACAGGTCGAAATTCGCTTGTCAATCGACTAGACCAAGACTGCTGCAAACAAGGCCGTTTCTGCTAAAAATATTGGATTTGACAGCGAAAAATCTAGCAATAAACCCTGTTTTTAGCCCCGCGCGCGTTATTCCAGGAGAAAACTAGGCGATAAAACGCAGTTAGATGAATTACCCGGACTAAGCTTTGCTTGCATCTACATAGTCTGTTATGTTCGAGGAGATTCCGGCAGAGGGGAGAGATCCAGGGAGAAAGTCTGATGAGGAGATGATTTGACAACTAGGTAATAGGTAATTGACATATACAATTTAAACGCGCAACACCTGATGACAAAAATTAAACTGACAATTCTGGCAGCAGTGATTCTGCTACTCCCATTTGGCGCAGCAGTTCCCTTACAAGCTCAAAATCTGCCTCTAATCAAGCGGCTGCTAGCAACAAGAGGATGTCCCGGATGCGACTTATTTGGCGCTTCCTTGAGCCGTGCAGATTTGTTTGGCGCTTCCTTGAGTCGCGCCACTCTCAGCAGGGCCGACTTAGTAGATGCGGATTTGACTGCGGCGGATTTAATGGAAGCTAATTTAAATAACGCCAACATGAGAAATGCCTTTTTAATCGATGCCGACCTCAGCAAAGCCGACATGAGCAGGGCAGACATCAGGGGAGCAAACTTAGAAAATGCCAATCTCAGCGAGAGTTCTCTGCTCGACGCAACTCTCCAGTTGGCTAACTTAAAATGCAGTAATTTGATCGCAGCTAAACTAAGTCGAAGTGACCTGAGAAACGCCGATTTTACTGGGGCAAACCTCAGCGGTGCTGACCTCAAAGAAGCTGATTTAAGCGGTGCAAATCTCAGCGGTGCTGACCTCAGAGGGGCAGATTTGAGCGATGCGAGATTGAACAAAGCTAATTTTACAGATGCTAATTTATGCGGCGCCCGGATGCCGAACCGCAAAATATCTCGGCGAGGTTGTGATGTTAAAAAACAACAACCGATTAGCTCGAACAATTACTGCAATTACTGCCGTGCCGTCAATGACTGGTGGTTAGATATTTTAAGGTTGAATTAATTGGTAAGCCGTTTATAGGTGTCGATCTTTAGGTACGTAGTTGCGCTTCAGCGCTCTTTCATATATATAAGATAAGAGCGCCCAAGCGCAACTACGTACCCTTTTTTATCTTTTTTTACGATCGCACTATGAGCTGACGCACCCTACAATAAAAATTTGCTCACTACCCGCAGATATTCTGCACCGCCGATTTGTGCCGCATTATTGTGTCCTCCATTGGGAACCATGTAAAGCTGTTTGGGTTCGGGTGCTGCATCAAACATTTTTTTGCTCATTTCGGCTGGAACTACAGTGTCAGCAGTCCCGTGAATAAATAGTACCGGCATTTGCAGGCGATCGACTTTTGACAGAGAATCAAACCGCTGCGCCAGCAACAAATCTATCGGAAACGCCCTAAATAGCGGTTTTTGGAAGTCTACCATTGCCCTTACCGAAGTAAAAGAACCCTCCACAATTAACCCCGCAGCCTCCGGGTGCCGCACTGCTAGATCGATCGCAATTGCCCCTCCCAAAGAATGACCGTAAATATAAATTTGATTTGGGTTAATCCCCCGCTGTTTCACCAAATAATCCCAGGCCTGTTCAACATCCTCATAAACCCGAGATTCGCTCGGAAAATCGCCCTGACTTTTTCCATAACCGCGATAATCGATCAGAAATACTGACAAACCTAAGCCATGAAATCGATTAGCGTGTTCGACATTTGCTCCCACATTTGAACCATTACCGTGCAGGTACAAAACTACCCGCCCTAAGTTCCCCTTGTGAAGTGGGGGAACCGGAACCCCCCCTAACCCCCCCTTGTTAAGGGGGGGGACAGGAACAGCCTCTCTGACTCCCCCCCTTAACAAGGGGGGGCTGGGGGGGGTTTGGGATGGTTGAAGTGGAACCACCTCTCTTACTTCCCCCCGAAATTTGCGGGGGTTTTCCGAGGCAGGAATCCACCACCCATGTACGCTTTCCATTTCCAGCGCCGCTGTTTTAGCTGGAATTTGCAGCCAAACATCTTGATATTTCAACTTAAAATCATCTGGCGTAGTTTCGATCGCCCGCGCCGGAAAAAAGATAAACTTACCTTGCGCTACAAATAGCAATACACAAGCAGCAGAATAAGCGATCGCCAAAACTATCCCAAAAGTTATGAGGGATTTAGACAAAACAAATACCAGTAACTTGTTCATAGAAAATAAGACACGCGGGAGATTAGAAATCGGTCAAAAACTAATGACAAATGATTAATTCATATGATTAGCTTTAGATCGATTACTAACTTCCGCAGCAGCGTTCCGCCGAATTTCAAAAATTAATTCAATTCCGGGTGACGCAAGTGCCAATTAGTGGATTGTTCGTAAGCATGAGCCACTTGAAACAGCCGAGATTCTTGCAAAACATTACCAATCAGTTGTATACCCACCGGCAGTCCTTTATCATCAAATCCGCAGGGCAAACTCAAAGCTGGCAAACCAGCAAGATTCACCGGAATAGTCATCAAATCTGACAAATACATACTCAGGGGGTCGTTGAATTTTTCGCCTGCCTTAAAAGCCGTAGTCGGAGCAGTGGGACAGACCAAAACATCAACTTGAGAAAAAGCTTTTTCAAAGTCTTCTTTAATCAAAGTCCGAACTTTTTGAGCTTTGAGATAATAGGCGTCGTAATATCCAGCGGACAACACGTAAGTGCCGATCGCAATCCGGCGTTTAACTTCTGCACCGAACCCTTGAGCGCGAGTTTTGGCATACATATCCAAAAGATTTTCGGGATCGGGCGATCGGAAACCATACTTTACTCCATCATATCTCGCCAAATTCGCCGAAGCTTCCGAGGGAGCAATAATGTAGTAAGTGGGCAAACCGTAGCGGAACCGGGGACAAGAAACGACTTGAATTTCTGCGCCCAATTGTTGAAATTGCTCGATCGCCTTTGTCACGGCGTCTTTAACACCAGAGTCCAACCCGACCCCAAAAGTTTCTTTAATTACACCAATTCTAATCTGACCCTTCGGTCGCAAACTGGGTCTCAAAGCTTGGGCGTAGTCAGGAATTGGGACATTGAGACTCGTGGAATCTCTACTGTCATAACCAGCGACAGCCCCCAACAAAATCGCCGTATCCTCAACAGTCCGGCCAAAGGGCCCGATTTGATCGAGAGAAGAAGCGTAGGCCACCAAACCGTAACGAGAAACCAACCCATAGGTCGGTTTCAGCCCCACCAAACCGCAAAAAGCAGCAGGTTGGCGGATCGAACCTCCAGTATCCGAACCCAAGCTAACGACGCATTCTCCGCCGGCTACCGCTGCGGCAGAACCGCCAGAAGAACCTCCGGGCACGCGCTCCAAGTCCCAAGGATTCGCGGTAACTTGATAGGCCGAAGTTTCCGTCGAGCTCCCCATGGCAAACTCGTCCATATTGGCCTTGCCCAGAATCACCGCACCGGCTGCTTTGAGTTTGGAGACGACGGTTGCATCGTAGGGAGGGACAAAATTTTCCAAAATCCGAGAGGCGCAGGTTGTGGGAATGCCCTCGGTGCACATATTGTCTTTAACGGCGATCGGAATTCCGGCCAACAGCCCAATTTCCTCGCCTGCTGCGATTTGGGCATCCACTTTGTGGGCCTGCGCCAATGCGCTGTCTGCTGTCACGCACAGAAAGCTTTTCAATTTCGGCTCTAGCTGGGTAATTCGGTCTAATGCTTCTTGAGTAATTTCCACAGCAGAGCGTTCTTTATTGACCAGTTGTCGGTGCAACTCGCGGATGGATGCCATGCTCGTACCTTTATCATTTCTACTTTCAGCCACTTAGCCAATATAGCTGGCAATTGCACGCACTTACAGCCCTTCTTCAACTGCGTCTCTATGCTTGCATCTGCGGTAAAAAAAGCTACGTATTTGCCGCGACGATCCCCAAGAAGACAATTTCATCCGGAATTCTCCCCAAAACCAAAGATATATGGTAAGAAGTTCCCGATGCCCCGTTGGAGGAATGCCACCTAAAGCTCACTTAGAATCTCACCTGACGGCAGAGGAACTCAAAATTCGCTACCGGCAGGCACAAAACACCACAGAGTCGCGCCGCTGGCACTTGCTACTCTTAGTTTCCCGAAATTGGACTATCAAACAAGCAGCCCAAGTCGTAGGGATTAACTACGACTACGCCAAAGAAATTGTCCAGCGCTACAACCGAGAAGGGCCTAACTCTGTGAGAAACCGCAGCGGAGACCGCCAGCCCCCTCCTGCCAAATCCTTGCTGAGCCCCGAACAGCAAGAAGAACTGCGACAAGCCCTCCAAGGCCCCGCCCCCGACGGCGGAGACTGGACAGGCCCCAAAGTAGCTCGCTGGATTGCTGAAAAGACTGGTAGCGCTCATGTTTGGCCCCAACGCGGCTGGGATTATCTCAAGCGGTTGGGTGTTGATTGGCGGCGCCGCCGCAGAAAGTAGATAGTTCGCAATATTTTAAAGGGGTCGATCGCCATTGGGTGCGATCGCTCCCTTTATTTTGGCAGAAGTCATTAGTCAGTTGTCAGTATTCGTAGGGTGTGTCGCCTGCGATAAATCCCTAAATTAAATCCACAATTTTGTGGCGACGCACCTTATATGATTTATCAACAAGCTTGCTACCACAAAAATGTTGGGTTGGTTTCCTCATCCCTTGAAAAGAAAAAGTGCGTCGCTCGATCGATTGTCGCTCTTTCTTGAGGATTGTCGATGTATCCGCACCCTACGGCTGCGGCTAAAATCTAAAATCTAAAATCGTTTGAATCGTGCAATAATAGCTGATTAGATTGAATTTGGTTGTGTTGAGGATGTCGAGTATGCCAGGGTTCAGCCGTTTTTTGTCGATCGCAAACAAGATGGCGGCAGTAGCAGCCAGCATCGGACTGGTTCAGGTGTTAACCATCGCCAGTTCACTTGCTCAATCATCTAATCCGCGTTCCCTAGACGAACTCTACAAAATTCGCGATCGGCTCGTCACCCAACTAGAACAACCCGCCTCACCCTCCCCAGAACCAACCCTGCTCTCTGGCTTAGTTCCCTTCGCCGGCAATTCTCAAGAAAAATTGGTACAGCAGTTGCAAGAGGTGGAAGTTCAAATATTAGTAGAACAGAGATCTAACGACAACTTACAGCAAGCAGTCCGTTTAGCCAACCGAGCCGTAGAAACGGGAGGGAAGTCAAATCAGTCGATCGAATCTTCGCAGCAAACTCAATTTTTGTGGCACCAGGCCCTAAACAACTTACAAGAAGTTCCCCAAAATTCATTTTTAGCTCCCCTCACAGCCTCCAAAGCTCAAGAATACCGGGAAAATTTAACCGTAGCAACCTCTCAAGTCCAGCAAGCAAAATCCGATTTTTTGGCAGAGGTTGCCCGTTCAAGCGGTTTGTCGAATGAAGCGTCGATCGGGATTTGCCACCTTTCTAGAGAGTGCGTCAACCTCCGGGGCGATGTGCCTCCTATCAGCCCGGCCAGCTTAATTAAAGTGCCGATAGCTGTCGCCCTGATGCAAAAACTCGACAAAGAAAAAATCAGTCTGAACCATGAAGTATTCGTCGATCCGGGCAATTTCACCGAAGACTCATCGACAAAAATTTTGTCTAGGCGCAATTACCCGGTACAGCTACTTTTAGAAGAAATGATCGATCGCAGCAGCAACATCGCCACCAATCAACTGATCGATTATTTGGGTTCCGATTACATCAATCAATTCTTAGAAAATCGCGGCTACCAAGTCACCCGCGTGAACTTCAAATTAATGGGGGAAAAAACTATGCCCGCCAACCCCGGTTCCGGGCCCAACCGCGTAACTGCTAACGAACTCACCGAAATGATGGTGCAAATTTACAACGGCGAAACACCGGGCGCTAAACTGTTAGTAGAAACTCTCAACCAGCAGTACGATCGCGCTTTGGGATTTGCCGCCTTGAAAGGAAGTAAAGCTCAGTGGTTGGGCGAAAAAACCGGGGAGAATTCCCTGGTGCTAGGCACAACTTTAGCGATGAACATTGACGGCGAAGCCTATGTGATGACTGTGATAGACAGCCGCACCAGTGGCGATCTACAAATCCGCAAGTCTATTGCTAAAATTGCCGATTATATTAGTAATAATCCCAGCTTTTAAAAATGTCTGTGCGATCGCTACGAAATTATCGAAAAATTGGGGCGGGGAGGGTTTGCGATTACCTATACAGCTAAGGATTTAAAGCAACTAGAAAATTCTCCTTGTGTAGTCAAGGAAATTTTGCCTCCTCAATCTAAAGATTCGCAAGTTTTGCAAGGAGCAAAAGCACTATTTGAAAAAGAAGCTAAAGCCCTGGAGGAACTCTATAAGTGCGAGTGCACTCCTAGGTTCATCGCTTTCCAGAAAATGGAAATTTTTACTTAATTCAAGAATACATCGAAGGAACTCCGCTCAATGAAGAACTCTTTGTCGGAAAGCAGTTAGGCCTTGCTTTTGTTCCCGTCAAGTATCCGACAGCGGCTGCGGCAGGTTTAAAGTGCGATTAACATAATTAGGTACGTTGTTGCGCTTGGGCGCTCTTTCATATAGACAAGAGCGCTGAAGCGCAACAACATACCTTAATAACGTAGATTTATATAATCGCCAAATCAGAAAATGTCCCACACAAAACTCAACGTTTCCGTCAAAGGCGAAGGATTTCCGATCCTTTGCTTGCACGGCCATCCAGGTTCCGGCGATTGTATGTCTGTCTTCACAGAACACCTATCACAGCGGTTTCGGACGATCGCCCCAGACTTGCGCGGATATGGCAACAGTCGCACCTCAAATTCCTTTGAAATGACCGACCACTTGCTTGATTTAGAAGCACTTCTAGACCGATTAGGGGTCGATCGCACTTTAGTCATCGGCTGGTCTTTGGGAGGCATTTTAGCCCTGGAATTAGCCATGAAATATCCCCAGCGAGTCACCGGTTTGATTCTCCTCGCATCCGCCGCCAAACCGCGCGGAAGTCACCCGCCCATTTCTTGGCAAGATAATCTTTACACCGGTTTAGCCGGAATTATCAACTGGGTGGTACCCGGTTGGCAGTGGAATATTGATACTTTTGGCAGGCGATCGCTCTTTCGCTACTTGATCCAGCAGCATACAGCCACCCCTTACCGCTACTTAGCCGCAGCAGGTACTCCCGCCTACCTCCAGACTTCCCACAAGGCTACAAAGGCGTTAAATACCGCTCTCAGAGCCGGATACGATCGCTTACCACAACTCGGCGAGATTCAATGTCCGTGCTTGGTGTTGGCCGGAGAGGGCGATCGACATATCACCTCAGCATCCAGTTTAGAAACAGCCCGCCACCTTCAGGACAGTCAGTGGCAGTGCTATCCCAATACAGCCCACTTATTTCCTTGGGAAATTCCCGATCGGGTAGTCACAGATATCGATCGGTGGATTGAGAGTCACCCCCAAGCAGTTGGCAATTCCGAGTCTTGAGTTTTGAATTTTTAGAAGCAATCAATCATCCAACCGTCTAGAGTTTTGAAGCTATATCGTTGGCGTTGGCATCCGAGTTAAACAGTGCGATCGTCCCAAATGGCGATCGGGGTTCCCTTGCAGGGTATAATTCCGATATTGCCGGATTTAAATTGACAACTCAAAACTCAAAACTCAAAATTCCTGCTGCTACTGGCTGCTCAAAACAGGCAACAACCCTCCCTCACCAAACTTTCCCAAATCATCTGCAACCGTCAAAGCAATAGGTTTGCAGCGCTGAATGGAAACACTCAGACCTTCTGCACCTTCATTTTCTATGTCTTCTATATATCCTGCTTTTGCAGATTCCGCCTCTTGAGCCGTCAAGAAGGGGCCAAAATAGTAAATACACCGCGGCGCTGAAGTTTTCACTTCAACCCACCAAGCCAATCCGAAAAAGTTGAGCAAGCTAATCAAGAGTTCTTTCATCTGCTTTTCTTCTAATGTATTTAACGGTGTTTTCAGGGTGCTGCGGGCAACGCCTGCGCTTTTGTTATTTACGCGGCTTTAATGCTACAAAGAAACAATCCAAACCTATTTAAAGTCAATATCTAAATAGATTGGTGTCGATTTCCTGTTGGAAAGTAGGGAGAAGGCCCCTTCTACTTTCGCCTGTCCGTAACGGCGGCCGATGTATTATTACTTGTTCGGAGGGTACTACCGCTCAATGTTTTGGCGGCATTCGCATATTTTTGCATCACCGTAGTTGCTTACCTATTGGGAATAACCAAAGTGCTTTATCCTCAGAGTTATCTGTTTGTTATGCAGTTGGGCTCTAATTTGAGTACATATTAGGTGTTTTCTCAGGTGACATTCTACTCGATATTTTGGTAGTGAGGTCTCAGTAGCTAGAGACACCGATAACCAGGCTTTAGCTACTTACATAAATTACTCTGTTGTGCTGTTTTTTTCAACCAATTTGACTATCCGTGGACGTGAAATTTTTTCGGCCCGCGCTGGCGGTAAATTTCGTATAAAGCCATTCCCGTTGCTACCGAGACATTCAGGCTAGGAGTCTTTCCCCTTAAAGGAATTGAAACTAATCCATCACATCCGCGCTGTATCAAAAGGCTCAAACCGTCGGCTTCACCGCCCACAACTAAAACAGTCGGCCCGGAGAAGTTGATTGTCTCTAATGAGTCACCCACGCCTGCTGCTGTGCCGTAAATCCAGAATCCAGCCTCTTTCAATTCTTCCAAGGCCCGGTTAAGATTCACAACCCTTGCCACTGGCAGGCTTTCCAATGCGCCGGCTGACACTTTTCTCACTGCCGAGGTAATCCCAACTGCCCGTCGCTGCGGAATCACCATCCCCTGAGCTCCCAATGCTTCTGCGGTGCGAATAATCGCCCCTAGATTGTGGGGGTCGTTGAGTCCTTCGGCTACCACAATTACGGGATCTGCACAAGCAGCCTTAGCCTGTGCGATCAGTTCACTCAAATCCAGGTATTCGTAAGCTGATACTTGGGCGGCTACGCCTTGGTGGTTTGCCTTGCGCGTGATGTAGTCGAGGCGCAAATCGTCAACTTCGTCGATAATGCTGCCGTTGGCCTTGGCTTCGGTTAGCAAGCTGTGAAAGCGGGGATCGTAGCGCAGGTGCGGGACAACCCAAATTCGGTTCAGGACTTGGTTGCTTTCTAAGGCTGCTTGCACTGCATGGCGGCCGTAAATCATGTCATCTGTGTCTGCGTCTGGCTGCACGACTGTATTTGAGTTCGTGTCTACCGGGCGAGTGTCTCTGTCTTTGTCTCTGTCTCGGAAATGGTTGCCGCGGAATTCCGGCGGGCTACTATCTCTGTCTCTGTTTTTGTCTCTGTCTTTGTAATAATTGCCCCGGGATTCCTGCGGGCTGCTGTCTCTGTTTCTGTCTCGGAAATTGTTGCGGGCTGGCTGTGGGCTGCCGTCTCTGTCTCGGAAATTGTTGCGGGCTGGCTGCGGGCTGCCGTCTCTGTCTCGGAAATTGTTGCGGGCTGGCTGTGGGCTGCCGTCTCTGTCTCGGAAATTGTTGCGGGCTGGCTGCGGGCTGCTGTCTCTGTCTCGGAAATTGTTGCGGGCTGGCCGCGGGCTGCTGTATCCGTCTCCGTCTCTGTCTCTGTCGGGGAAATTATTTCTGCCGGTGGGTTGGCTGTCGGAATCGACTCTCCGTTTGAAAATTGCTCGCACGGGCATTTCTCGGGATTGGGGCGAAAAGGTCGATCGCTTTTGAGGGGCGTCTGTTGGGCGAGTGTCGGGACGGGGCTTGCGTTCAAATCTGGCAGAGGACGGTTGTGAGTCCTGACGGCGGCCTTCGCTGCTCCAGGGCTTGCTGTCGGAATTCGATCGCGAGGAGTTTGGTCTAGTAAATTTTCTCATTTGTTTGTTGTGGTCAACACGATTTTAGATTTTAGATTTGGGATTTAGGATTGAGGGAGCAATCTTAGGGCTTTGAGATTTTAGATGTTAGATTGAGGGAGCAAGGATTTTACTGCTGCTTAACTTGCTAAGGATCGACATATCAATCTTGTTTGTCTTCGCGAGCTTTTTGCTGTTTTAGGCTAACCGTGCCAGAATTATCAATTAATTCCTCACTCTTCCCAAATTTCGGCTAAATACTTTCAGTATCAAGTTCTAAAAATCCCAAAATTTCGGTCAATCTTTCGGGGTCTGTCAGGTACAAATATCCAACCAACGTTTCTAAGCTGGTGGCTTGTTGGTATATTTCTGGATCTGCTCGCTTAGAACGGCCCGATACGGCATTGCGGCCGCGCTTGACAATTGCTAATTCTGTACTGTTCAAGTAAGGAGAGATCGATCGCAAGTGACGCGCTTGAGTTTCTGCTCGTACTTGCCCCACCACCAATTCGTGATAAGCTTGCAATCTTCTCGGTGGCATTAAATACGAACTCCGAATGTAGAGTTCGTAAACTGCATCCCCCAAATATGCCCATGCTGCGGGCGAAATTCTTTCTATTTCTGCGGGTGTCGCCCTCGGAGGATGGATTCGATCTAAACCGAGATCTGTCAGACTCAGCTTTGGGTTGTCATCGGCGATCAGCGACATACTTTTTTAAATAAAACTTCGGCACAGCTTGGCTTTTCTACACTTACTTATTTCGTCTTTTGTCACTTCAGATAATTATAGCTTTCACAGGAGTGTGCTCTGTGAGAAACTGAGATCTTCTACAGACAAGCGAGCTGAAAACTCGCGGCACAACCATAAGAATTTGCTATCCAGCATCGATCGCCGGATAGCGAATTAAACCCACTGTAGCGTCAAGCATCCTTGACGTTTTTTACCGCCTCATCAACCGAAGGCTGCAAAGACAAAAATTTCTCTAAGCGAACCAGTTTAACAGTCTGAGTTACGCGGGGATTTGAGACAATTTGCAATGTCCCTTCCATGGTTTGGGCTTTCTTGACAAGTTGCACAAGTGCGCCCAAGCCTGAACTATCCACAAAATCTATCTGAGACAAGTCCAAAATTACGTGTTTTGGGCCCTCGTCAATACATTTGCTTAGTACCTTCCGAAAAGTGGCCTCAGAAAAAGCGTCCAGCAGGCCAGTCAAGCGAAATAACTGATGGTTATTCTTGACTTCGCGAGTGCCTCTGAGGCTAACGGTCAGGGTCAATGACTCAGGAATGACACCCTCCTAGCTAGGTATGGCTTAAAGTCGAGGCTTCATTATAGGAGTTTTTTGGTATTTTGTCTACAGTTTTTTAGTTATGGGTCATGGGGCATGGGGCATGGGGCATGGGGCATTGGGCATGGGGCATGGGGCATGGGGCATTGGTCATTGGGCATTGGCCAAACAGGTCATTGGCCAAACAGGTCATCAGTCATTGGTAATCGGTCATGTTTCCTAATGACTAATGACTATTGACTATTGACCAATGACTAAGCTGGTACTTTCTGATTGTCTCGCATTGACTGGACGAATCGATCGAACAAATAGTCAGCGTCGTGGGGGCCCGGACTGGCTTCTGGGTGGTACTGGACTGAGAACAGGGGTAAGGTTTTGTGCTTCAATCCGGCTACAGTGCGATCGTTCAAGTTGAGGTGAGTAATTTCTACTTCCGGGACTAGGGAATCAGGGTCGATCGCAAAACCGTGATTTTGGCTAGTAATTTCTACCTGCTGAGTTAAACCTGCTGGATGATTCAATCCCCGGTGCCCGAACTTCAGTTTAAAAGTTTCCGCACCCAAGGAAATGCCCAGAATCTGGTGTCCCATGCAAATGCCGAACACAGGTTTGTCCGACTTCAACAAAGCTTTCGCCGTCGCGATCCCTTCCGTTACCGCCGAAGGATCTCCAGGCCCGTTGGACAGAAAAATGCCATCCGGGTTGTATTTGAGAATTGCTTCCGCTGACGTGTCGGCGGGTACAACAATTACCCGACAGCCGTAACTCGCCAAACGGCGCAGGATGTTGCGCTTGACGCCAAAGTCTAGGGCTACCACTGTCCACATTTTGCCATTAGCAGGCTTAACTGTCGGACTGAACTCCCACACAGCATCCGTGGCTTCAGACCACTCGTAAACCTCGCGGGTGGTTACTTGCTTCACCAGATTCAGCCCGGCCATGCTGGGGGCGTCTTGGACTTGCTCCAAAAGCTCCGCCTGGTCGAGAATCACGGTCGAAATGCCGCCGTTAATGGCTCCTACGGTGCGAATTTTGCGAGTCAGGGCGCGGGTATCGATGCCGTAAATACCTGGGATGTCGTACTGTTTTAGGTAATCTTGCAGGGATTTTGAACAGCGCCAGTTGCTGGGTCGGCTGCATACGTTACGGGCGATCGCACCTCGGATTTGCGGCCGCGAAGATTCTTCATCTTCGAGGTTTACCCCGGTATTGCCCAATTCTGGATAAGTAAAAGTGACAATTTGACCGCAATAGCTCGGATCGGTCAAAACTTCTTGATAGCCCGTCATTCCCGTGTTGAATACGACCTCGCCGACGACGGTGGCGTCAGCGCCAAAAGACCAGCCGCGGTAAGCAGTACCGTCAGCTAGGACTAGGAGAGCGGGTTGTGCAGTTGAAAGTGACATGGCATCCTTAAATTACAGTCGTTTGGTTTAATTCTTACCACTGCCTGGGATTTGATGCTAGCCGGCAATATACAGATATTATTGGAATTTGTGCCAGCCGAGGCAGAATGTGTTGGTGCCGGAGTCCAGGGCTATCTATGCCAAAAGGCAGTTGTCGTTGTTACGATCGAGCTAAACCGTTTAATCAAATTATGATCGGCCAATCTCCCTTACCTTTATCCTCCAATTCAATCAAGCCTCTGCTGAACCCTCAAAACCTGCGGAAACCTTTACTGGCTTTAACAGCAGTTATTTCTCTGAGCAGCTCAATTTTACTTGACACCGCCGTCTACTCTTCGCGAGCGACAGCTCAAGAGAGCGAGGGATGCTTTATGCGGAACTCCAGCGGTCAAACTGTCAGCTTGAGTCGATCGGTATGCGGTTTTCTCCCTCAAGAATCGACTCCCGCTGCTTCGCCTGCTTCGCCTGCTTCGCCTGCTTCGCCTGATACCAAGTCGGGAGTGTTTCTAGTCAAAATTAAACGCCGAGAAGCTAATATCCCAGTCATAGAAGTCACCTTTAATGGCAAACAAAAGTTTGAGATGATGGTGGATTCGGGAGCCAGCCGCACCGTCATTACACCAGCAATGGCTACCGCTTTGGGGATAGTTCCTAAAGGAACCGTGCAAGCAAAAACTCCGAACGGAGAGGCTACTTTTTCTCTCGGCAGTCTTACTTCAATTGAAGCTGGCGGTTTGGCGATTAATAATATAGTTGTACCCATCTCCCCAGCACTAGAAATTGGGCTGCTCGGTCACGATTTTTTTGGTAATAAAGATGTGACTATTAAGCAAGATGTGATTGAATTTCGCTCGCGCTCATAGAGAGAAGTTCGGCAGCGGATTATGTAACAGATGTAACGCAATACGGTTCACTTAACACTTTTTGTTACCCACAGATTTCCCTCGCATCCCCCTTAAAAAGCAGGGTGCTTTTCTTGTCATCATGGAAATAAGTACGTAGTTGGGCTTCAGCCCTCTTTCAACATACCTGTATAGAGGGCTAAAGCCCAACTACGTACCTTGTACCTTGATTAATCCGTTAAATCCCGCACATCGATCGTTGCCGAACTTATTCCTTCACCGCAAAAACTCCACCAACTGCTGCAACTTCAACCAAGATTCACCACTCGATAAAATCTCCTTGGCCAAAGTAACTCCTGCTGCGTGGGAACCGATCGGAATTACACCTCCCACCTGAAAAGCCAAAGACGCATTCAAAGCTACAACATCCATTTGTGCTGCTGTACCTTTGCCTTGCAACACGTTGCTCAAAATCTCGGCGTTTTCCTCAACATTTCCGCCTTTTAACGAGCCGATCGCACTTGGCGTCAATCCTACCTGTTCCGGATGCAAACTTGTCAGTTCAACCTGGCCGCCCGACAAAACCGCCAAATCCGTCACATCACCCAAACCCGCCTCATCCAACTTTTCTCGGCCGTGAACGACTATCGCCAACTCAGTTCCCAACTCGCCCAAAGCTTGGGCAATAGTTGATACCAGACTGGGATCGAACACCCCGATTACCTGCCCTGTAGGGCGCATAGGATTGACGAGCGGCCCTAAAAGGTTAAAAACAGTCCGCACCTTCAAAGTGCGTCGGAGCGATGCTACAGCCTTAAGTGCGGGATGCCACCCAGGCGCAAATAAAAAGGTGATGCCCGTAGCGTCTACCGCAGCTTTTACCTTGGCAGGATCGGCGCCCAGGTTGACTCCGAGTGCTTCCAACACGTCAGCCGAACCGACTTTGCTGGATGCCGATCGATTTCCGTGTTTGGCGACTCGAACTTTGCCCGCAGCAGCCACAAAGGCTACAGCAGTGGAAATGTTAAATGTGGACGCACCATCGCCGCCTGTGCCGCAAGTATCAATTAATTTGAGATTCGAGATGGGAGATTGGCGATCGACAACGCTCTGGGACTCGCCCGTCAGGGACTGAGACTGCAATACCTGAGCCATTCCTGCTAATTCTGAGGCCGAGATGCCTTTGGCTTGGAGGGCTGCTAAAATGGCTCCTGAAAGCACGGGGGGTATGGCTTCTGCCAGCCATCCCTGCATTAAGTCGGCAGCTTGGACGTGCGAAAGAGATTGTCTGTCTAACAGTTGTTGCAGCAGGGCTGGCCACAGGGGAGAGTCCGCTGTCAAAGTTGAAGCTGCGGATATATCTGGTGTTGTAAGTACGGAAGAATCAGTCATGTAGCGACAATGAATTTTTTGCTGGGGTGGGCTGTTTGATGTCGGGCCTGGGCCGAGTGTCGATCGGGATTTTACCAGAGTTGCTGCCGACATTTGGCGCGCCCTGACCCAAATTTTTGCCAAAATGACAGCAGGGCGAAAAACTGTAACTAGATTGTTAGACAAAGTTGCCCATATGCGCCCGATCGTGGGTAGCTTTTGTCTTCTGTTAGATTTTCCATACTTGCTGCGGTGTCTGATATTGGTCACAATCAGACAGTGCAAGCAAGAAATATATGCCGCGAGCCAAATAAAGGAATGCCATGCTACTCGGATTTAAAACCGAATTAAAACTTAATGCCCGACAGCGAATACTGCTAGCCAAACATTGTGGGGTAGCTCGTCACGCTTGGAATTGGGGACTGTGGTTGACCAAAAACATTCTCGACCACAATAAAGCCAATCCCAACGAAAAACTCAAATTTCCTACAGCTATTGACCTGCACAAACTGTTGATAGCTTTGGTAAAATCAGAGAATGCTTGGTATTACGAGTGCAGCAAATCTACACCGCAGATCGCATTAATAGCATTGCGAGAAGCATGGAAACGGTGTTTTAAAAAGACTGCTGGCGTACCGAAGTTTAAGAAAAAAGGAAGGGGAGATTCTTTCACATTAGAAGGAACAGTCAAAATAAGCGCGAGCAACAAAATCCAAGTTCCTGTAATTGGCGTCATTAAAACTTATGAAAAGTTACCGCAAGTATTGACTAAATCTTGCACGATATCCCGGATTGCCGACAGGTGGTTTATCAGTTTCAGGTTTGATGTAGAACAACAAGAATCATGCCAAACAAATATTGTAGGAGTTGACCTCGGTATTAAAGCATTGGCTACTCTCTCAACAGGTGAAGTAGTTATAGGTGCTAAATCTTACAAAAAATACGCAGCAAAACTCTCAAGGATGCAATGGTTTAGTCGCCATAAAGTCATCGGTTCGAGTAATTGGCAAAAAGCACAATTCAAAATAGCTAGATTGCATAGAAAGATAGCTAACATCCGTAAAGATACGTTGCACAAACTAACGACATTACTTGCCAAAAACCACGGTGTAATAGTTATAGAGGATTTGAATGTATCCGGGATGATGGCTAATCATAAACTGGCTGCATCAGTTGCTGATATGGGTTTCTTTGAGTTCCGCCGCCAGTTAACCTAGAGCGTGCAAGTTGTACGGTTCAAAGTTGGTAATAGTTGACCGTTGGTTCCCAAGCTCAAAAACCTGTTCTAATTGTGGAACCAAAAAAGAAACACTCTCTCTGTGTGAGCGAATGTTTGAATGCAGCCATTGTGGTTTTAAGATTGACCGCGACTTAAATGCGGCAATCAATTTGTCAAAAACCGTCAGTTAGGCGGGGTTAGCCTGTGGACTGGACAAGTGCCGACACTACCAGGATGAAGCAGGAAGTAAACGAAGCCCCGAGGCATCCAACATTGCCTAATTTTGGGTCGCTTTGGGTAGGATTTATGTAACGGCTACAGAATTTATTCCACGAAACTAGCCCAATATGAATTTTTTGATACAACAATGCTCCCTCGGATTGTGACAATTTTAGATAGGGGCCTCATCTACTAAAGAGCGATCGACCGTCAGCTATATAATCTGCCAGCAAAAATCAATGGTAACTGGCACCATTGGTGGCAGCATTCAGCTAGAGTGGCGGATTGCTTGCAGCAAGTTTGCCAGCCGATGGGGCGATCGTCTAAAAAATCAGCAGTTGGTACTGTACTTTGGAGCGATCGTTGTCAAAGTCACTGCCGAAACAGGAAAAAACAGTTTACAGCTAATTTCAGCCTGTACAATTATTCCTCATTTATTCAGGAAGCTTTTAACAGACGAGTTTGGATCGAACGATCGCAACTTTCAGCAGATTGATTGGCAAATCCGATTTTGACAGTCATTTGTAGCTCAAAATAAAATAAACCCGACTGGTTAAACTTTCGTAACTCTACTAACAACTAACGGCGCAGTAGATGAAGTCAATAAATACAGCAGTGTCCGGAGAATCTCAGACTCTAGCCGTTCTCGATCGGATCCAATACACATATTCTGTAGGGACACAACACAGCGTTGTGTCCTGATATGTGTTGCAAGCAATTAAGGCTTGACAACAACGATCGCACGGCTCGGCGGTGGATTTATCGACTTGGCGATCCAGCATCTATACTACTAACAGACACTCAACAATATTGAATCTTTCACAAAAACACACCAGGGTATTCAAAAATGGCACACCAAAAATTAGCAAACAAAACGAACGACTGTAAATTAGAAAATAAAACGATAGAATGCCTGAATATAGAGGAGGCACTGCACCAAATGGAAGCAAAATATCAGAGTATGTTTGAAAATGCTGTTTCCGGCATTTTCCAAACAACCCATGACGGTCGCTACATCAGCGCTAACCCAGCTTTGGCTCGCATCTACGGATATAATTCTGCCGAAGAATTGATGGACAGTCTGACTAATATTAGCGATCAGCTTTACGTCAATCCCGATCGCCGCAATGATTTTATTTCTGCTTTGCAAGCAAAAGGCATCGTGTCAGATTTTGAGTCGCAGATTTATCGCAGAGATGGAACAGTAATTTGGATCGCGGAAAATGCCCGCGCAGTCCGCAACCCAGGCGGTCAATTGCTCTACTACGAAGGTTTTGTCGAAGATATTACCCAGCGCAAAAATGCCGAATCTAGGCTTAGAGAAAGTGAAGAACGCCTGCGAATGGTAATAGAAGGTGTTAAAGATTATGCTATATTCATGCTAGATACTAAGGGGTATGTAGCAAGCTGGAATTCGGGAGCCAAAAGAATTTTAGGGTATGAATCTAGCGAAATAGTTGGGAAAAATTCTGAATGCTTTTATACGCCTGAAGATATTGCAATTGGCAAACCCCAAGAAAAATTAATCACAGCTAGCGAAAGAGGTAGATATCAAAGTGAAGGCTACCGGTTCCGCCAAAATGGCTCCCGATTTTGGGCGAAGATTATTGTGACTCCTTTGCGGGATGAAAGCGGAGAGTTGCAGGGCTTTTCTCAAGTAATGCAGGACATTACTAACCAAAAGCGGGCTGGAGAAGAAAGAATGCAGTTGATTGCTTCTTTGCAAGCTTCAGAAAAAAAGTTTCGCACTCTGTACGAATCGACGACAGATGCGGTAATGCTGCTAGACGAAAAGAGTTTTTTAGATTGCAATCCGGCTACTTTAACTTTATTTGGATGCAGCAGTGAATCGGAGTTTTGTGGCAAGCATCCTTCGGAATTTAGCCCGCGGCTGCAACCGAACGGGCAAGATTCTATGAGTCTTTCTCTAGAGCGAATTAATACGGCTATGGAAACAGGAAATAGTCGTTTTGACTGGGTACACTGCCGTTTGGACGGTTCAGAGTTTCCGGCGGAAGTGCTGTTAACTTCTATGGATATCGGCGGCAAAATGCGGCTGCAAGCCGTGGTGCGCGATATCACTTATCGGGTGGAGGCAGAGGTTGCTCTGAAGCAGGCTAACGAGGTATTGGAATGCCGGGTTAAAGAGCGGACAAGTCAGTTGGAAGAAGCTATTAAAAGGTTGAGTTTGTCGGAGGAAAAGTTTTCTAAGGCTTTTCGATCGAGTCCAGATCCAATGACTATTACTACTTTTGCTGAGGGTCGTTTTATAGAAGCTAATGATAGTTTTTTATCGATAACTGGTTACAGTTTAGAAGAAATGACCTGCAATACAGTAGCGGGATTAAATATTTGGGTAAAGCCTCAAAACAGACTTGATTTTAGGCAATTGCTGCAAGTACAGGGTGTTGTTCGCAACGCCGAATGCGAATTTCGGGTGAAGTCGGGATCGGTGGTGGTGTGTTTGGTGTCAGCCGAATTGATTCATTTGGAGGGGGAACTCTGCGTGCTCGTGGTGATGACAGATATTACCGATCGCAAACACGCAGAAGAAGCCCTGCGGGAAAGCCAGCGCGCCTTGTCCACCCTAATGAGCAATTTGCCGGGGATGGCCTACCGCTTTCGCAACGATGCCGATCGCAGTATGGAGTTTGTCAGCGAAGGCTGCTATCAATTATCCGGCTATTCTCCCGAAGAATTTATCGGCACCCCGCAAGTTTCTCTATCGGAATTGACTCACCCGGACGATCGCGAAATCTTCTGTAATGCCGTAGAAATTGCCCTGCGAGAAAATCGACCATATCAGTTAAATTACCGCATAACTTCTAAAAACGGGGAATTAAAATGGGTTTGGGAGCAAGGTTTGGGAGTATATTCCGACTCAGGCGAATTGCTCGCTTTGGAAGGGTTAATTACTGATATTTCCGAACAAAAACGCAGCGAGGAAGCTTTGCTGCGATCGCAAACCGAGTTAACCCAGCAAAAACTTCAGCTCGAACATACTTTACAGGAATTGCAGCAAACTCAAGCAGTATTAATTCACACCGAGAAAATGTCTACCCTCGGTCAAATGGTAGCCGGTGTTGCTCACGAAATTAACAATCCCGTTAGTAGCGTCTGCGGCAATCTCGTCCACATAGGTCACTATACCGAAGATTTGCTGAATTTAATCGATATGTACCAGCAGCACTGCCCACAGCCACCGGCATCAATTCAACAGAAAATTGAGGATATCGAGCTAGATTTTCTCTTAGAAGATTTGCCAAAAGCTATCTCTTCGATGCAGATTGGAGCCGATCGCATTCGGGAAATTGTGCGATCGCTCAGAAATTTCTCTCGCAAAGACGATTCTCAAATGACCAAGGTTAATCTACACGAAGGCATTGAAGGAACGCTGCTAATCCTGCAAAGCCGCCTGAAAGCCCGAGGCAACTATCCCGAAATTGCCGTAATTAAAGAATATGGCAACTTGCCTTTAGTTGAGTGCTATTCCGGTAAAATCAATCAGGTGTTTATGAATTTGATCGGAAATGCGATCGACGCGATCGAGGAATACAACGCAGGGCGATCGGTTCTCGAAGCCAAAGCTAACCGCAGCAAGATTAAAATTAAGACGGAAGTCCAAAACTCCAATGCTGTAATTCGGGTTTCTGACAACGGCCCCGGTATGCCCGAAAAAGTTTGCCAGCAATTATTCGAGGCCTTTTTTACCACCAAACCCGCAGGCAAAGGCACCGGTTTGGGCCTGTCCATTTCCTACAGAGTCCTCCAAGAGCACGGCGGGATGCTGACTTGCGTGTCTGCACCAGGGCAAGGAGCCGAATTTATCATCGAAATGCCGATCGAGCAAATTAGTCAGTAGTCAGTAGTCATTAGTGCGAGCGTCCCCGCTCGCGAACGCTATTAGTGCGAGCGTCCCCGCTCGCGAACGCTATTAGTGCGAGCGTCCCCGCTCGCGAACGCTATTATTAGTGCGAGCGTCCCCGCTCGCGAACGCTATTAGTGCGAGCGTCCCCGCTCGCGAACGCTATTAGTGCGAGCGTCCCCGCTCGCGAACGCTATTAGTTATTGATTATTGCGAGATATTCAAAAATAACAAATAACAACTGCCAACTGTCAACTGTCAACTGTCAACTGTCAACTGTCAACTAACTACTGACACCTAGCCAAATAAATTCGAGCCACCCTATCCCCCGGATTTTGCCGCAAACAATCAGCAAATAACCCCGCCGCTTCAGTAAAATTATAGATATTGTACAAAGACAAAGCCTCAGTAAACACTGGCAAAGTAGCCAACTTCCCCGCTTTAACGAACGGCAAATCTGCATCAAAAACCTCATAAACAGTAACCCATGCAGACTTCCCCTTAACCTGAACCTTATCAATCACGCGAATCCCATAATCAGCAGGATTTCTCAAGCCATCGACAGTCTGCTGAGTAATTAACAGCGGCACCTCGTAATTCTTCGTCAAACTTTCAATCCGAGCAGCCAAATTAACCGCATCGCCAATCACAGTACCGTCCATCCGATTGCGTCCGCCAACAGTACCCAGCATCAAAGAACCAGTATTAATTCCCACCCCAATCTGGATCGGCACATCGCCCATAGAAACGCGATATTGATTGTATTCAGCAAGAGTATGCAGCATCTCAATCCCCGCTTTCACAGCATTGTCAGCGCCCTCGCTAAACAAAGCCATAATTGCATCGCCAATATATTTATCAATAAACCCATGATTTTCCACAATCAGCGGTTCCATATAACTCAAATATGAATTTATAAATTTAAAATTATCTTGCGGTGTCATCTGTTCCGAAATCGTTGTGAAATCGCGAATGTCAGAAAACAAAATCGACATTTCCAACTCTACCGCATCTCCCAATTTAACATCAACAATACTGTCATATCCCAAAAAAGATAAAAACTGATTTGGTACAAAGCGACTTGTCGCCTCAGTGATTTTTACTTCTGTATCTAGCGCCAGTTCCAGATTACTATTAACTTGAAAAAGTTCTGTAATCAGATTTTTGCGCTCGGCTTCAGCTTTTTTGCGATCGGTAATATCTAGAATGGTATTAATAGCATAAGTAATTTTTCCGGTGCGATCGTAGATAGGAGTTGCCGAAATTTCTAAGGGAATAATTTTGTCGCCGTTGTGGACTTCTACATCGTCAGCAGCGGCATTTTCTCCTCTCAACGCCCGCACAACTGGCAAGTCTTCAGGAGGATATTCTCGATCGGTGCCTGCTCGATAAGTTTGATAAACCTCTGACAATTGTTCTGAATTTATATCCGGCACCACTCCCTTACCAAATATCTCTTTGGCTTTATGATTGATATAGTAAACTTTGCCCTCAGCATCCAGCACCCCCACACCAATTGGCATTGCTTCCAAAAACTGTGTCAAGCGATTTTCGTTTTCATTGAGTTGGGCAATCAGTAATGCTTGGTCAAAGTTTAACTTTGCCAACTCGCTATTCATTTGCTGGAGTTGGGCATTTTGTTCCGCCAACAGTTTGTTTTGATGGTAACTATTGACAGCTTCTTTTACCGTCAAACTCAGGTCTTCTTGCTGCCAGGGCTTGGCGATATAACGATATAAATTTGCATTTTTGATAGCATTTCCTACCGCTTCAATATCTGCTTGTCCTGTGAGCATGATTTTCAGAGTTTTGGGTGAAATGATATGAACTCGCCTTAACAGCTCATCTCCATTCATTTCAGGCATAATATGGTCGGAAATAATTAACGGGACTTCATAGCCATCGTCTAGCAATTCCATGATTAATTCTAATGCTTCTTCCCCACCTTCAGCAATTTCGATGATATAATCATTACTGATTGCCTCTTGAAGTTCTGCTTTCAGACTTCGGAGTACAGTTTTCTCATCATCAACACAGACAATTACTTGTAGAGCCATAATTGAGACCGACCGGATTTAATAGTTTTCAACAACTCGGCTATAGTTGCGCTAAACCAGATTTAATCGTTTCCAACAGTTCGGCTTCCGACCAAGGTTTAGACAAACAGCAATGGAGATTCGCTTCGTTCTTAGCTCGGTTAATCGCTGCTTCGTCAGCTTGACCAGTTAGCATAATTTTAATAACTTTGGGGAATTTTTTGTGAATCCGAATCAGCAGCTCATCTCCTTTAATTCCCGGCATTAGCCAATCAGAAATAATCAAAATAATACTTATATCTTCCTCATTAAGTTCTTCGATTAACTCTAGAGCTTCATCCGCATCTTCCGCTCCTTCATAGAGGTAATCACTACCGAATGCTCTTGACAGTTGCGTCCTCAGACTATTTAACACAATTCTCTCATCATCAACACACAAAATAACTGGCTTAGACATTATTTTTTATCCTCTATGATTAGCGATATAACTCTGTTGGTAGGGTGAGAACTGCACACCTTACCGCTACTAATAGTCTTGCAAACCAGCTTATGCTTCAGTCCTGATATTGGTACATTTCATAATTATACTCTAACGTTCGGCAGAAAAACATTAAATGTAGTTTCACCTGGAATTGATTCTACCTCAATCCTTCCTTGATGTTTTTCCACAATCTTCTTCACAATGTCCAGTCCCAATCCGCTGCCTTCTCCTGCGGGTTTAGTAGTAAAAAATGGCTCGAATATTTTCGCCTCGATCTCTTCAGGGATGCCTTTGCCACTGTCAGTAACGCTAATCTTTACCTGATCGGATTGCTCCGTCAATCCAATAGTTAATGTGCCACGATTATCCATTGCTTGCAAAGCATTGTGAACGAGATTTGTCCACACTTGATTTAGTTCATCTGGATAGCATAGTATCGGCGGTATTTCGGTATAGTTTCTGACTACCTCAACTCCTTGTTTGAGTAAATTTTGATAGAGAGTTAAGATGGTTTCGATCCCTTCAGCAATGCTGGCTGTTGTCTTAGTGCCTGCCTGTTCGTAACGGGCATAGGTTTTTAAGGCAAACACAACTTTTGATGCTCGATCTGTAGCTGTATTGATAGTAGCGATGCCTCTTTTTAATTCAGACAGTTTGTAGGCGGTTCCTAGGATGTGCAAACTATCCGGTTTTTGGAGTAGCAGGAGACAAGTTTCGATACGATCGTAGATCCCCATCACAACTAATAGATCTGCAACAATATCGGCATTCTCAATCTCTAATTCTTGCAGTTCGCTTCTTAAAGCTCTCTTCAATTTGCGTTCTTCTTTGGTTGATAGTATTGATTCTTGTTGGAGAGATCGCTGAAGTAATTCTGAGAATTTTTGCCCTTCTTCTGGAGAGAAAGATTGAAAAAGTGCTGGCAAATGTTCCAGAGTTTGATCCAAGAACTTAGACACATTTCCCGCTGAAGAACGAATTGCACCCAAGGGTGTGTTAACTTCGTGAGCAACTCCCGCCACAAGTTGTCCTAAAGCTGCCATTTTTTCTGATTGAATCAGCTCTTCTTGGGTGGTTTCGAGCTGTTGGAGAGTATCGCTTAGTTCTTGATTTTTCTGGTACAAAGCTGCTTCAGCCTGCTTGCGATCGCCAATTTCTCGCCACACCGTATGCAGAATTTCCTTACCATCTACAGGAATTACAGTCAGCAATACTTCCACCCAAAAGTCTTCTCCGTCGCTGCGCCGGTGCATCCATTCAAAGCGATAGCTACCTCGCGAAAAAGCAATGGCTGTGATTTCCTGGGCTTTTTCAAAAGAGTTTCTACCGTCTGGTTGAATCTCCGGAGAAAGTTGAGCCGGCGGCAAGGAAAGAAGCTGTTTTTTGTCATTGCAACGCATCATTTTGACCGTGGCGGGGTTGCAGTCGATAAAAACATCTCCATCTAAAAGCAAAATTGCATCGGCGGATTGCTCGTAAAGTTGTCGAAAACGAGCTTCTGACTGCTGGAGTTCTTGGGTGCGTTCTTCTACTTTTGCTTCTAAATTGGCATAGAGTTGGGCATTTTCGATCGAGATGGCAGCTTGAGAAGACAATAATTGTAGAACTGCTAATCGATCGAGAGTAAATGCACCCACTGTCAGGTTATTTTCTAGGTAAAGGATACCGATCGCCTTTCCTTGATGTTGAATAGGCAAACACAATACTGATTTTGGTTTGTGCTGACTTATGTATGGATCGTTAATATTTTTAATGGGAGATTCTGGTTGGTTGATTTCCTCGAACAAGTCGTTAAAAATGACATATTCTTGAGTCCTAAAAACATAGTTGATGACGCTTCGAGGTAACTTATCGCTAGTTTCAATAGGAATTGACTCCAGAACTTTTATTTCTGCAACACCGCTAATTCCGGTAGCTTCAATTACTAAATTACCTGCTTTTTGCAAAATAAAATTGCCTGTTTCTGCTCCGGCATTTTCCATCACTACTTGCATTAAAATTGACAGCAATTTGTCAAGCTGAATTTCTCCTGAAAGTGTTTGAGATGCTTTCATGATTGTCCCGAAGTCCAGGATTTCTGAAACACTGGAACTCGTGGATGAGATAGTTCCAGACTTCATTAGCACAATTGTTTCGTCTGTATGAATGCTCTTTTTCTGGTTCAGGATTGGGGCGAGCAATTGGGGATACCGTTTTTCTAGATCCTCAACCTTTGCCTTTGCACCCCAACGCGCATAAGCGTAGTAGGCGTCGGTTAAGTAAACTGTGCCAACTTTATCTTTACCCCAAGCGAGATAGAATTTAGCCGCGAGTTCCTGGGCTAGTGCTTCTTCGTTGAGATAACCGTTTTCTTTGGCGAGGGAAATGGCGCGATCGTACAATTCGATCGCCTCTAATTTTTCCTCTAAAACTCGATGCCGTTCTGCCTCTACTAGATAAAATTTATGTAGATAATTCATCGGGGCATGATTCGCCCATTTTTGCATTTTCTCCTGATTGGCGATTACAGTTTCGAGGATTTGTTGTTGTTCCGAAATCTCTCGATCGGGATACACCGCCAACTTAGACAGAGAATCATAGGTATAAAAAATCGGTACTAATATCGAAGCTACTCCTGCATCTAAATACTCTTCTGCTCCGGCAGAATGCTCAATGGCTTGGTGGTAGTCACAAAAAAGATAACAAAGGATTAACTTATTTAAGAAAAAATAGTAACACGCTATTCTGTAATTATTGGCAATATGAATCGGTAACATTTTTGCTTCATCACAAGCTGAACCGATTAAAAAGCAAGGATTATCCGTCCTTTCCAGTAAGTTTAATACAACTTGATGGTAAATTTGATGCAATTGAAGAATGCTATCCTGATTCATCTTGTCGATCGCATCACCGTAAGTTTCCATCTCTAGTTTCACGCTTGATAGCTCGACCGATCCACTAAAGAATAAATGGTAGCAATACCTGTGGGCAGAATAGCAAGCGTGTTCTAAATCTCCTGTCTCTAAACCGCTAAAGTAAGAAGCTAGAAAAGGTTTTAAGGTCTCTGTAATATGCTGTTTCCAATGCTTGATAAAGCAAGCTTCTACAAACAGCGTCATAGATTTGAAAGGCTTAGTATCGAGTTTTTCGAGTAGATTTAGTGCAAGTTGTCCAAATTGATAGCCCGATTCTAACTCCCCCATGACTCCGCAGAGAATGAGTCCATAATTAGCATAGGCATGAGTATGAGTTGGTGCATTACCATATTTAAGGGCTAATTGAATTTGTTTAAAAGTAATGAGAGGTAGCAAAACTGGAGTGACCATGTAAGCAGAAGGACAGAGTTGTAACAGCATCTGAGTTGCTGCCAGTTTTTGCGGGTCACTCATGTCAGGTAAATCAATTAAGTCATGAATCGGTTTTTCTTGTAAAGCCAATTGCGTCTTTTCAAAAGCCAAGGGAATTTCTGTCAGTTCTGGATCTTTAGGTAGATCTATCCCCAAGAGTTTGAGAATGTCTAACCCAAAATTCAAAGATTGTTTGAGTTGGTTCTGCGCTTTCAAAGCTTGAATTTTAACTTGATAAGTTTTGATTTGATCTAAGAGCGTATTTGCCTTTTCCAGGACTATTTCTGCCAATGGCTCCATTTGCTCAAAATCACCATTCAGATACATCGCCTCTGTGGCTTCTTCGTAAAGTGCTAAACTCAGGTTGTAATGATTCTGCCAACACTCAACATCCAGGAGTTCTATGCCTAAAGTTAAATATTTTTCAGCAGCCGCGTAAGCCGTGGAAGATTTAGCTTTACGTCCAGCTATTAAATTTAATTGAGCAAGCTCATCTCGTTTGATTCGATCGGTAATTAACTCCACCCCGATATTTAATTGGTTGACAATATCAAAAATCTTCTCTTCTTGTTCTGCTTCTGGCGTATTCCTCAACAACAATTGTCCGATTTCGAGGTGGGTGGACTGTTTCTGGGATTCGGGAATCAGAGAATATGCCGCTTGCTGCACTCGATCGTGCAAAAATCTGTAGGGAACCGATAACTCCGATCCTTGAAGAATTTCAATTGATTCAGATTTCTGAAAAAATTTATATACTTCACTGGTGGGAATAATTAATCCTTCTTGCAGTGCTAGCCACAAATCGGCTGCTGTTTCCGACTCGGATTTTTTGGAGACAATTGCTAGCGTTGCTAAGTCAAATTGATTACCTACACAAGCTGCAAGTTTTAAAGCTTGCTGAGTATTTTCAGGCAATTTCTGCAACTGAATTGCCATAAACTCGACGACATCATCAGTCCAAGAAAGCGCCCTCAATTTGGCAATGTCGCACTGCCACCCCCCCCTTGCCCCGGGGGTGAAATCAAATGATATAAATCCATCGCTGTGCAAAAATTGCAGAAATTTAGTTGCAAAAAAGGGATTGCCTTTGGTTTTGGCAAAAATCAATTCCGTCAAAGGCATTGCTCTTTCTATTGGACAAGAAAAAGTATCCGCAATTAGGCAATTTAGGGAAGTTAGGTTGAGAGGTGCTAAGGTAATTTGATTGACTTTCAGGACGGGTGGATCGATATCCTGCTTTTCTAGAGAAGATGCTGACGAATTAGCCTCTACTTTCCTAATCTCACCCAATGTCAACATTAGCGGGTGAGCCGGAAATACTTCGTTGTCTCGATATGCTCCCATTAACAACAGATAGCGGGTATCTGTTTCGCTCATCAACAATTGCATCAATTTCAAAGAAGCTGAGTCTGCCCACTGCAAATCATCCAAGAAAATTACTAAAGGATGTTCTTTGGTGGCGAATACTCGGATAAACTTGCCAAATAGCAAATTAAAACGATTTTGAGCTGCGACTCCTTCTAGTTTGAGGACTTCTGGCTGCTTACCAATTAGGTGTTCTAATTCTGGGATGACATCGATAATAACTTGACTGTTTTCACCCAAAACCCCTAATATCTTGACTCGCCATTTCTGCACCTCGCCAGCACTTTCGGTGAGTAATTGTCTGATTAAATTCTGGAATGCCTGCACCCAGGAAGAGAAGGGAATATCCCGCTTAAATTGATCGAATTTTCCTTTGATGAAGTAACCCCGTTGGCGGACAATGGGTTTGTGAACTTCATTGACAACGGCGGTTTTTCCAATGCCGGAAAATCCCGCTACTAACATGATTTCGATATTGCCTTCGCTGATGCGATCGAAGGCTGCTAATAGGGCTTTAACTTCAGTTTCTCTACCGTAGAGTTTTTCGGGAATGACGAAGCGATCGCAAATATCCCGATTTGCCAATACAAACTCGCTAATAGTCCCATTTTCTTGCCATTGCTGCGAGCATTTTTCTAAGTCGTAGCGCAGCCCAGCAGCACTTTGATAGCGTGATTCTGGAGTTTTTGCCATCAGTTTCATGATGATATTATTCACCATCACTGAGATAGCTGGAACCAGATTGATTGGCTCAGTTGGCATTCTGGCAATATGACAGTGGACTAACTCCATTGGATCGTTAGAGTCAAAGGGCAATTTCCCTGTTAGTATTTGGTAAAATGTAACTCCCAACGAGTAAAAGTCGGTACGGTAGTCGATACCCCGATTCATGCGTCCCGTTTGTTCTGGGGACATATAAGCTAGGGTTCCTTCTAAGACGTTTGGATTTTGGATTTCCTGGTTTTCTCTGGGTAGAAGTGAGGAAATGCTGAAGTCAATTAATTTAACTTCTTTAGTTTCCGGGTTAATGATGATATTCTGGGGCTTGATGTCTTTGTGAATAATTCGGTTGTGATATAGTCCTTCTATGGTTTTGACAATCTGAATTGCGATCGGCAAAAATTCATTTAGCGGTAGAGGCGAACTCTGGAGGGAGGAAATGTCAGATTTACTGGATTTGATATTCTCCAATTGCTCTGAATTAACAGTATACTCAGCGAGGGAAATACCTCCAATATCCTCGGTAATCAGAGCAAAAGCATTCTGATAGTTTAAGAGTGCAATGGGTTTGAGAATTCCCGGAAGGTCAAGATTTTTGGTGATCGTGTACTGATTCCGAAACTGTATGAGTTCGCTAAAAGTGGGATATTCACTCCATAACAGTTTGATAATTACTTTTTGGTTTGACTCAGAAACTCCTCGATAAACCTGGGTTCTAGAGCCATTATAGATTTGCTCGGTGAGGTGATAGCCGGGAATTTTTAACATATTATCAGTCATGGTGAAGAGGTTAAATCAATATTCTGTAGATGCTATCGGAGGCTGAAAATGATAAAGCGGTAAGGTGCATATTGCACATCTTACAGAGTAGAGTTTATGCGCCCAGAACAATTAATCCAAAATTCTTGGCTGTTCAAATTTTAGATGCTCTGGCTGAAATTAATTAGGTTTTTTAGTGCTATTTAACTATTTTCGACAGGGACTAAATGACACCCGGTGAAAGACAGACACACCACAACGTTCCAAAGCTAACTTATGTTTAGCAGTACCATATCCTTTGTTGTTTGTCAAGTCATATTCAGGATACTTGACGGCCATCCGCAGGATTAATTCGTCGCGCCAAACTTTGGCGACAATACTAGCAGCGGCAATCTGAATCGATCGCGAATCACCTTTAATCATCGTCTCTTGGTCGATCGACAAATTGGGTATTCTTTGATTGCCGTCAACCAAACACAAATCTGGGGCGACATTTAATTTCAAAATCGCCCGTTTCATTGCCAACAAAGAAGCCTGCAAAATATTCAGGCGATCGATCTCCCGCACCGAAGCCACACCAATTTGACAGTCAACCGCCACAGCCCTGATTTTGACTGCTAACCGACTCCGGGCTGCGGCACTCAACTGTTTGCTGTCGCGCACTCCGCAACTTACTAATTCTTCGAGAACTTCGTCGGGCAAAATGCAGGCGGCTGCCACCACTGGCCCGAACAAAGCTCCTCTTCCTACTTCATCTACACCTGCAATTATCCGAGGGAAAGAGGGGGAGGGGGAAAGGGGGAGAGGGGGAGAGGGAGAGGGGGAGATTGGGAGATGGAAAGATGGGAAGAGAGTAAAAATTTCTACTTCTTCTTTGTTCCTTTTTCTTTGTTCCTTCTTCCTTCTTCCCTCTTCCTTCTTCTTTGTTCCTTCTTCCTTCTTCCCTTTTCCTTCTTCCTTCATAATCACTCATCCAAAACAGCAGAGGAGCGGCGACGGCGGCGGCGGTTGATCGCAGGTTCCTCGGGTTCGCTCGATTCGATCGCCTCGTGGGATTCGATCGGCTCATAGGATTCGATCGGCTCATAGGATTCGATCGGCTCATAGGATTCGATCGACTCATATAGCTTATTCGGCTGATTCGAGAAAGCCATCACATCGTCGGCTTCCTCCATCGGCTCAAAATCATCGATTTCGTCGATCGAACTTGCGCCGTAAATTTCAGCCTCATCATCAGCATCATCGTCATCGTCATCCTCAGCAAATACCGGCAGGGCAACCGACATTTCTGAATAATAATTTTGTTCCTCAACATGGGGTGCTGGCGCAGGCGCTTCAAATTCAAATTCGAGCTGCTCAAAAGGCGGCTTATTCGGCCCAGCTCCGGGGAGTGTCACCGAAACGATCGCATTTTTAGGATTTTTGACGCTGCGATCCGTTAGCACCAAAGGAGAAACCCCCATCAGAGCATAAACATCCTGCTCTTCTGGCGTCATTTCCACCGAAATCACCTCCGGAGGCTCCACCATCGGCTTCAGCAGCTCAGACTTAGTTGGCCGCACGCGATCGAATTCCTCGCGCCTGCCAACAGTTGCCATATTCACTAGCCCGAAGCCCTCAGAAGCTGCCCGGATGCCGGGGGGAGTCACCACCAGATACTCAGAGCGGGTATCTGCGACGGGCGCACTCGAAGTATTCGGCAGCCGCAACTTGCTACGTACCGGTTCCTCTTCCACCGGGACGACGGCAAAAGGCTCTTCACCAATCCGGCGGCGCCGCCGCCGTCTGGTTCCGTTGCCCAAATCCTGATAGCTGGGATGGTTGAGCAAGTCCAAAGCTGAGGCGTTGCCGCCAGTCTCAACAAAATCCAAACTTTCGCTCTGAGGTTCCCAAGCAGCCCGAGCGAGTTCGGGGGAACGTTCTTCTCGCACTGGTGCAGCAGTTGCAGCAGCTACAGGCGCCAAGCTGCGGCGTTCCAATCCTTCTGGCAAGTTCAACATCACCCGGTTGGAGGAAGTCACAGTGCGATCGGCTGCTTCCCGCACCGCTGCGCCGAAGTCCTCTTCGCCCGGGAGTTGTACCAGATGACCCAACCCACTGCAAGTAGGGCAACTGTGGCCGAATAACTCGTAAATATTTTGACCTTGGCGTTTGCGGGTGAGTTCTACCAGTCCTAATTCGGACAGTTGAGCTATTTGGGGTCGAGATTTGTCAGCTTTGAGAGCTTTATTGAAATGTTCCAGCACCTGCAACTGATCGCGGCGGGATTCCATGTCGATAAAGTCAACAATAATCACTCCGGCAATATTGCGAAGTCGTAGTTGTCTAGCAATTTCCGTGGCTGCTTCGCAATTTGTCCAGAGTACAGTTTCGCGAGCCGTTGCCGATCGAGTAAACGAGCCAGAGTTGACATCAATTACCGTCAGCGCTTCTGTCGGCTCGATAATCACATAACCGCCAGAAGGTAAATCTACCCTTGGTCTGAGAGCTTCTCGAATCGCAGCGTTGACGCGGAAAAATTCTAAAATCGAGGCGCGCTCTCGGTGGTGGTCGATCAAAACTCCCGCAGGAAGTTTACCGCCGTTCCAGCTCATCAACTGCTGCTTCACCCGCTTAATCCCATTTTGCGAGTCCACGACAATCCGGTTCACGTCACCGCTGAACATATCCCGCAATACCCGCTGGATAAAATCGTCATCGCGGTTGAGCAGTGCCGGCGCCCGGGTAGAACCGCCTTCAAGTTGAACAGCTTCCCACTGCTTTTGCAGCACTTCCAAATCTTCCATGATGGCTTCTTCGGTCATGCCTTCGGCTTCGGTTCTTACCAGCAGCCCCATCCCGGCCGGTTTCACCAAAATAGCCAGGGCTCTGAGGCGGTTGCGCTCGGCTTCCGACTTGATTCTCCGGGACAGATTGACTCCCCTGCCGTAGGGCATCAGTACCAAATAACGCCCGGGCAGGGTAATGTTGCCTGTCAGCCGGGGGCCTTTGCTGCCCGTCGGTTCTTTCATCACCTGTACCAGCACTTTTTGCTGGGGGGTGAGGAGTTCTGTAATTGCTCCTGCCGATCGCTTGAGCCGCAGTGGGCCGAGGTCTGTGACGTGCATGAACCCGTTGCGTTCTGGGTCGCCAATATTGACGAAGGCCGCATCTATCCCAGGAAGTACATTTTCGACAATTCCCAAGTAAATGTCACTGACTTGATGGCTGCCTGTGGCTACCACGAGTTCTTGGATTTGATCTTCTGAAAAGACGGCAGCAATGCGATGCTGCTCTGCTATAACTATCTGCTTTGTCATTCAATTTCCTCAAAAAACTGTCAGCAAGTTAGAGACACTAACGCTGAAAAGTGCCTCTGACTTTAACTGTAATTAGTAGTAGCTTAAAGAGTTATTAGCTGTCAGTTGGTGCAGGGTTGAAGGAAATTTAACTCTTCACTGTTAACTGTTAACTCTTCACTGTTACAGATAAAAAAGTAGTTAAACCCGACCGATCGAGAGTTATGAGTTATGCTCAGCAGATAAATCTGAGAGATAGAAATAAGGAGGCTTTTATCGAGTTAGCAATATTGAGTTTTAAGTTGAGAATTGCTTTCCTCAATACTTCAAAATTCAACAGTTGCAACTCTTCCTTTGAACTCAGCGAATAAATTCAGCGCCACTCTCACCAATTTCTTAACACACAACTGAACACACAACTGAACATTACGAACTGATAACTCCGCTTGCGTGGTGGTTGAGGGCTGGTTTTGAGCGAAAGTAAGTAGGATTGATACTCCCCAGGGCTTAAGCCACGGGGATTCTTGAATGAATCCGAAAACTCTCAAAGGTGCTATCAAATCACCTCTAGACGCTCAAAACAACTACCTTTATAAAAGATGTTGCAATTGCGCTTACTTTGAAATTGTGCTTGTTTTCATAGACCATCACAACGCCAGATAGGTACGCTTCACACTCTGCCATTACTTGTCAGTTATACAGGCTTACTACTCCTTGAGGAGTGTGGTGGCTCACTGTGCCGGGATTTCTCCGATACTAGAGTGTTTCAACACGTAGATGGTTGTTTTACTTGCTAACTCAATTATAGAATAAGACTCCAATCACTTGTGTAAAGGAATATTGAAGGCGGTTGAAACCGCTACCGACTTCCTCCCCGTGTCTAAAGCCAGGGGCACGCCGGGCTCGTTTTCTGGTGAAAGCGTAAGGACTTTTATTGAATTCTTGCGCGATCACACTCAACAGACTCTATTCTTGGCATTCGACTGGAACTTCCGCCCCTGCCAACCCTAAAACCTTGTCAGTCGATTTTAGATTGAATAATTTTAGATTTTAGATTTACAAGCGCAGATGAATCTGGGAACTTGAACCTTGGTCTAAAATTTTGGGATCTCCACGAATTAAGTCCGGGCTTGTATCCGTTTTCGATCGAGGTCAAAAACATCTATTGTTGAATACCCGCTGGCTCGGCTTGAACCATGAGATTTTTGACTAAGCCGACGATCGACAACCACTCGATCGATCGAAATTAATCGATCAATTTGGTTCATGCTCCGCTCCTGCGGGTTTAGCGCTAGATTTAGCCCGTGAATGTACAAAAAGGCTTGAAGTCTTGAACAGAAGCAATTTGCACCCAGCCCGCGTTGCTGGTTGGCTCTTAGCGACGAGCGACAAAAGCGCTCAAGCCGCTGCGGCTTCCATAACAAGCAATTATAGCTTGACACGACACATCCCGATCGAGAGCCGAAGGTGAAATATTTCACCACAGCTTCCCTATTTTAACCATAACCCAAGATTAGCTGACTGCGCTGAACCTGCAAAAGCTGAATTTCCTGCTGGCTGACTTGTTCGAGCATGAAAACAAGGTGTTCGGGCTTGAGCAGGTTGCCGTCGCTGCGACAACTGCCGGTATAGCGCAAGACGGCTGTACCTTCGGATTGCTGCACAAGTTCTAGTTTGTGCAGCCGATCGCGCAAATTGACATCGCGAGTCTTTCCCGACTTAGTAGTGTGCACCCGCCAAAAAGCCTCTGTTTCGGCGATCGCCTTCACCCAAGCTTCCCAATTGGCAGTATCTGCGACGGAGACAGCAGTAGAATTATCCTGGTCAGATTCGCCATTTTCCGTCAACAAGCCTGTTGCAGCCACAGTAATTACGTACTCCGCTGCTTCTAACAATTGACTGGCAGAAGGAGCTTTGAGGTCGATCGACTCAACCTTGTAAATCGGGATATTTTCCGGCAGAGCCGCCGCCAATTTTGCTCGAAAAATCTCAAGATCGATCGACTCAGTGAGTTCAAAATCAGCAATTTCCCCAGTGCTGGTAACGCCCAGAGGCAGAGCATTTGCCACAGAAATCCGAGGATTTGGGTGGAAGCCGCCAGTAAACGAAATCGGTAAATCGGCCCGGCGGACAACTCGATCGAACAATCGCAGCAAATCCAAATGACCAACCAAAGCCATATCGCCCACCTTCCCAAACCAAACCCGAAAACGCTGTTTCCGTTCTGTATTCGGTACAAATTCCCCAGCAAAATCTGGAATTGGCAGGGCATCTACAACCACATTGTGTCCGAAATCTGTGCCGCAAACCCCGCAGCGGGAACACCCTTCAAAGGAACAATCGGGAACCGTCGCTGCTTCTAAAGCCTTTTGCAAGTCAAGTTTCAGCCAGTTTTTATCGATTCCCGTGTCTAAGTGATCCCAAGGTAAAGGTCGATCGAGAAAGAGGGGGAGAGGGGGGGAGGGAGAGAGGGGGAGAGGGGGAGATGCGGGAAAATCTTCCGACTTCCCTCGGACGACTTCCCTCGGACGACTTACATCCGTTACATCCGTTACATCCGTTACAGAATCCGTTGCCGAACTTCCTTCTTCCTTCTCCTCTTCCTTCTGAAAAAGATTCCATTCGCCGCTTTCAACTTGACGGTATTTCCAGGTAAGGCCGGATTCATCGATCGCCCTTGTCCAAGCCTTGTATGCTGTATCCAAGTTTTCCCACCAAGCATCCATACCGGCGCCCAGTTCCCAAGCCCGGCGGACTACAGCACCCAAACGTCGATCGCCCCTACCGACAAAATCCTCCATTGCCGAAATCCGCACATCGGTATAATTCACCTTGATATTTCTCATCGCTTTGAATTCACCCTTCAGCAATTTTTGCTTGCGTGAAAACTCGGCAGTAGAAACCGAATGCCACTGAAAAGGAGTGTGAGGCTTAGGCGTAAAATTAGAAATTGTCAAGTTAAAATTCAGTGGCCGCCTGCCATTAAGCCTGCATTCCCTTTGCAGCCAGCGGACTGTTTCGGCGATTCCCAGAACATCAAAATCGGTTTCTCCGGGCAAACCGATCATAAAATACAGCTTGATTTTATCCCAACCGCGATCGACCGCAGTTTTGACACCCCGCAACAATTCTTCGTTTGTCAAACCTTTGTTAACGATGTCGCGCATCCGCTGCGTGCCGGCTTCCGGGGCAAAAGTCAAACCGCTTTGTCGCGTGCCGCCGAGAATGTCGGCAATATTATCGTCAAATCTGTCAACCCGCTGACTGGGTAAAGACAGAGAGATATTTTTGTCTTTGAGGCGGTTTTTGATTTCCATCCCCACAGCCGGAAGTGCTAGATAGTCGGAACAACTCAGGGAAAGCAGGGAAAACTCGCTGTGCCCGGTGGCTTTCATTCCTTCTTCTATCGCCTCTACGACTTGCTGCGGTTCCACATCGCGGGCGGGGCGAGTCAGCATTCCCGGCTGACAGAAGCGACAGCCGCGGGTGCATCCCCGGCGGATTTCGACTGTCAGTCTGTCGTGTACTGTTTCGACGTAGGGTACTAGCCCGATCGAATAAGCTGGTATGGGAGTCGCGACTCGGCGCAGAATTCGTTCTGGGACTTGCGGGCGGTTGGGATGAACAGAACCATCTGCCGCCATATCGTAGAATTGGGGGACATAAACGCCAGGAATTTGCGCTAAATCCAGCAATAGTGCTTCTCGGCTCAAATTATTAGTTTTGCCTTCTGCCAAAATCAAGCCAATTTCTGGCAGCAATTCTTCTCCATCTCCCAAAGCGATGAAGTCAAAAAAGTCAGCGTAGGGTTCGGGATTGGAGGTTGCGGTTTGTCCGCCAGCAAAAATTAGCGGCAAATCGCCGCCATTTTGGGCATTTGTCGCTCTTTCTTTCCAAGTTAGGGGAATGCCGGCTAAATCCAGCATTTCCAGAATGTTTGTTGCTCCGAGTTCGTAGCTGAGGCTGAAGCCGAGAATATCAAATTCTGTGAGCGATCGCCTAGATTCTACAGCAAACAGGGGAGTTTTGGTCGTTAGCGCAGCCCTCGGAGAGGATCGCAGTTTTGCTGCTAAGTCTGGTGCGGGCAAATAAGCTCGATCGCACAACTGTCTCGGCCCAGCATTCAAAATATTGTAAAGGATGATGTGTCCCAGATTGGAAGCACCAACTTCATACACTTCTGGATATGTGAGCACCCAGCGTACAGACGCCCCATCCCAAGGCTTGCGTACAGCCCCCAACTCGTTTCCTAGATAACGAGCAGGCTGATTGATTTCTGCTGTAAGTAATTCTTCGATTTTTACTGCCACGGCTCGACTCGCTCTCATATTTGCGACTCTTAAGCAGCCTACCTTAAAATCTGCCAATACGCCAACGGCAGTCCTATCTCTTTGGAGCCCTTTAACTCAAGTTGCTGTGTTTGCTTACTTGTTTTCACTGGTGAGTAGATTCTAGAAGTGCTTGTTTACACAAGACAAGAGTTTGCTGCTTCAAAGCTTTCGACATTTTCAAATATCTCAAAAACTCGATCGAGTTGGCTGAGTTCCAGAATCATTCTAATTCCGGCGGTAACTGAACACAGACTAAACCTGCGTCCCATTTTTTTCGCCTGCTTGAGGCCGGAAATCAATGCCATCAAACCCGCGCTGTCAATAAATGTTACTGCGCCAACATCTACGAGTACCGCTACTACTCCAGGGGCTGAAATTGTTGTGGTTAGTTGCTCTGTGAATTCTCCGGCTGTGGCTGCATTTAGGTGGTCTAGGGGTCGAATCACCCTAAGTGGTTTATGGGCAAGAAGTGTCTGCATATATCAAACCTATGGTTGCTACGTATTTTCAACTACCGTACTGGACGGAGGTAAGCCTAAACCTACTTGACACCTACGAGCGTAACCCTACCTGAGGAAAACCGATCGGTAGTTTTGAGTAGTTTACTGAATCTTTATTTATTTAGTCTTTTTTATAAAAGTTTGTGCAAGATTTACGGAGTAAAGGTAAGCTACTATACTATTTTTTATTTGTGCGACGAGGTTTAGTGTTGGCAATCGTAAAGATTGCGATCGACCTTATCCTAGCTGTTAGGTTAAACTGAGCAATGTAATTGAAATCACTGGTTAGTTCTGATTTGGATCACTCACTCCATCGACTGTTAAGATGACAATAATACTGTACGGAGTTCTCCGATATACTATGCAAGCAACTCATGCTATTCGTCAACTTGTAGAAAAAGCCCTCTACATTAAGCAGTTGACGCCTGACATTGAAAACGAAATCAACAACGAGCTCACCCGTTTGGGCTACATCTCGGATATTGATTATGAGGCTTTAGAGTTATTAATGGATGAAATGGATGCTGGCCGGGTGCAATTGGTATCTAGTAGATAGTTGGAACCGGAGAGCGCGGAAAAATCACAGATTGAAAAAAAATCCTTGCACGGTGGGAAAGACGGGAGTCTCAGAAGCATTTACCCCGGCACGGTACTTTTAAAAGCTCGCACCCAGTTGATGAGCTTGATATTTGAGGCGATGGTTTGTTCACCTCACTATCAAAAAAATACTTTTACTTCAATTAAATATATAACTTTTGGGGCTTGACAAATGAGGTGTAATAGTAATTTATTAATGATTACTGTTACCTAGCTGAGGTGGAAAACCGGTTTGGAACGATCGCAATTAAATTTGTTCGATCTTTCAGACTGAAGTCCTCATCAAACAAGAGAGGAGTTCAGTCCGAACGATCGAAAGTGATAACGGTTATTTTACCGGAATATATATAATCAGGCGCGATCGCCAGTTGTGTAAAGTTTTGTAAAAAGTATACGGGATTTGCATAAAAAAGAACAAGTTGCGCCGATAGCTCAAATAGAGAGGCTCGCGTCCTAGTGGCGAGAGAGTCTGTCAACTTGTATCTCAACTTATGTAATATGTCAAGAGAACCAGATAGCACGGAAACTTCAATCAACAGTCTATTTGCCAAAATCGAGACCTTGCTGATGCAGACTTGGCAAGAAACAGGCCACGGATGCCTAACTATTGAGAGCGAAAAAATCAGTCCGAAAAAAATCCAAGTAATTATTCGAGGCTCTACTTACTATCGCTATGTTATTTCCCCTGAAGGCATAAACAAGTGGGTTTTAAAGCAAATTGCCGAAGGGGATTGAGCGATTAACGGTTGGGTAATTGGTAATTGGTAATTGGTAATTGGTAATTGGTAATTGGTAATTGGGAATTGTAATTGGTAATTGGTAATTGGTAATTGGTAATTGGTAATTGGTAATTGGTAATTGGTAATTGGTAATTGGTAATTGGTAATTGGTAATTGGTAATTGGTCGTTATATAATGAATTTGCGATCGCTCCTATCCAAGAAAATTGATTAGTCGTGAGGATTTCCATCCTTGCCGAGTCAATCAAAAAGGGAGCATCTCATTTTTGCAAAAAACATTTTTTTTACAGTGCGAGCGTCCCCGCTCGCGTGCTATATCAGCACGCGAGCGGGGACAGCACTACAGATGCAAAACTGAGATGCTCCCATCAAAAATCGATCGCCCGCGACACCAAACTTGCCACCACCGCCACCAACTCAGCAGGATCGAGAGGCTTGGGTAGGTGAATTTGAAAACCCTGTCGCAGCGCCCGCACCCGTTCCTCCAGCCTACCGTAAGCTGTGAAAGCCACCGCCGGAATTTCCCTGTCCCCCATTTGCTCTCGCACTTGCGGCAGCAGAGCCTCTCCTTCAGCGGTTTGTATGCCGAGATCGATCGCCAACACATCCGGATTCAGCCTAGAAATCGCTTCCAAGGCTTCCATTCCCGAGATAGCAGTCTCCACCTCAGCTCCGCAATCTTCGAGCACTGTACGCGCAAAATCCAAGGAATCCCCGTCGCCATCAACCACCAACACCCGCACTCCCGAAAGGTTGCTGCTAACAAAAGACGGATCTATAGGGGATCTGGCCGGGGTTTCTCGAACCACAAACTCCCCAGCCCCGGTAACAGAAAATCCGCTGTCGCCCTCTTGCTGTTTAATTGGCAATCTAACGAAAAAGCTCGCTCCTTGTCCTTGGCCAGCCGATTCTACTTGCACTGTTCCCCCGTGCATTTCCACAAAATGGCGCACGAGAGCCAAACCTAGACCCAATCCGTTGTACGATCGCGTTGTAGAGGTATCAGCTTGGCTGAAACGCTCAAAAACGTGCGGCAAAAACTCTCCTGGAATCCCTTGTCCCGTGTCGCTGACTTCAATTTCCACACTAGGCGGTGACAAATTTTCACAACAGGCGGATTGTCCGGGCATACTCGTCCTCTCCACCTTGTGCAGCGCCACCCTCACCTGTCCTCCGTCAGGAGTAAACTTAATCGCATTCGACAGCAAATTCCACGCCACCTGCTGCAAGCGGCCGGAATCGCCAAACATCCGCCCCGCAGTTTGGTCGAAATCCGTCACAATTTCAATATTTTTTGCCCCAATCGCCGGAGCGAGAGTATCGATAGCACCTTCAACAGTCGAAATCAAATCTACCCACCGCAAATTCAGCGACAGTTGGCCAGTCATAATCTGCGACACGTCTAACAAATCCTCAATTAGCGTCCCCAGCGATCGTGTATTGCGGTCGATCGTTTCCAGAGCCTTAACAGTCGTTTTTTCATCAAACTTGCGGTGGCGCAGCAGTTGCGCCCATCCCAGCATCGCATTCAACGGCGTCCGCAATTCGTGGGACAAAGTTCCCAGAAACTCGTCTTTAATCCGGTTCGCCCGCGCCAATTCTTCAGCTCGATCGTGCAGTTCTTTTTCCAACTCCTTGCGAACCGTCAAATCGAGAATAAAAGCCACTGATTCTTGCCGCTTTTCCCCCAACAAAATATACCCCACCAACACCGGAATCCGGCTGCCATCAGGCCGAATGTATTCCTTTTCGTAGGGACTGCAAACGCCCTCGGCCTTTGCCTCTGCGATGCCGATTTCGTCCAGCGGTAGGTACTCCGGCGGTGTAATGTCAATCCAGCGGAGTTCCCCGCGCTGCAACTGTTCCCGCGTGTAGCCAACGAGGCGCAAAAATTCGTCGTTAGCCTCACTGATACCGCCGTCAACATCGCCGAAGAGAATTCCGATCAAGTTAGATTCTGCCAACATTCTCAGCTTTTCTTGACTAGCTTTGAGTGCTGCTTCTGATTGCTTGCGATCGCTCACATCTTGGATGTAAGCCGAGCAACCAGAATCGGAAGGATAAAAACGCACTTTCAACCACTTATTCCATAACGGCACGAATTCTTCATATTCGACTGTTACCTTGTCTGCTAATGCTTTGGTGGCGATTTTGTAAGACGGTAAATCCACGGCCCAGGGATATATTTCCCAAATATTTTTCCCGATCAGTTCTGCTTGTAAGTTGCCAAAAATCTCTTGACCTTTGTGGTTAATATAGGTGAATTTCCAGTTTGAATCGAAGGCGACAAAAGCGTCGGTAATGCTTTCGAGAATGTTAGTAATTCGAGCGTTTGCCGATAGTAGCGCTTGAGCTGTTTGTTCTGCTTGTTTGCGAGCTGCTTGTTCCCGGGACAAAGCCATAACACGTTCTTGTTCTGCCTGTTGGCGATCGCTAATATCGATGCAAGAACCGATGTAACCGGCAAAAGTGCGATCGGGTCTGTACAGGGGTACCCCTGTACTCACAACCCAGCGGTACTCCCCGTCATAGCGCCTCAAGCGGTACTCGATCCGGTACTCGCTGCGGGCGTCGAAGGCTCTCCGGTAAACATCCATATATTTTGGCAAGTCGTCAGGATGCAAGCTTTCCATCCAACCGATGCCGATTTCTTGCGCCAAAGTTTTACCGGTAAACTCCAACCAAACTTTGTTAAAGTAATCGCCAAGTCGATCGATATCCGACATCCAAATCATCACCGGCGCGGTATCTGCCATCATCCGAAACCTGGCTTCGCTTTCTTGGCGCTGTGCTTGAGCTGCTTTGCGATCGAGCCGTTCTTTAACTTCCCGCAGGGCCCGCTCGATCGACGGCACCAACCGCGTCAAACGCCGTTTGAGAACGTAGTCTGTAGCGCCACTTTTCAAAGTCTCAATTGCCACTTCCTCACCCAAAGTAGCCGACACAAAAATAAACGGCACTCCCGGACAAGTAGCGCGGGCCATTTCCAGCGCTGCTATCCCGTTAAAACAAGGCAGCATATAGTCTGCCAAAATAATATCAACACAGTGTTTTTCCAGCGCTACGGCAAAATCTTCCCGAGTTTCCACGCACAGCAAAGAAAAGTCTAGACCGCCATCCATGAGATATGCCTCAATCAGCTCGGCATCTAGGGGACTGTCCTCTACCAAGAGGATATTGAGCGTTTTCACAAAAATTCCTTAATATATTTTACAGAAAAATGCAATCAAAAATCCTTGAATACTTCCATTATTTACCTAATTTCCATCGCCATTCTAAAGAAAAGATAAAAAAATGCTCAGCTTACTGTTGGAACCTCTGCGCCAGGAAAGCGACTGCATTCTGAGTTGCGATCGCAAAACAACTATCTTTCTGAGTTCTGAACACAGAAGAACCCGATTTCTACCCAAAATCTGTGATACCTGTTTAAAAAAACAATGCAACTTTAGCCAAGCTGCAAACCCATACAGAATAAGTCATGACCCATCTCAAATCTCAAATTTCAAATCCTTTGAGCGATCGACCTTAACCCAGAAACCGGGTTTTTGACCCACCTAAGGCCCGCACTGTTTTATAGCAACTGCCTGAAACATACTCATCTATCCCAAGATAGATCTTTGCAAACTCGCTTTAATTCATAAACTCAGTTTCTTCAAAAAATTGTTTTTTGACCACAACAGACAATTTAAATGCGTTCGTTCTGGATGCACAAAAACTCGGTTTCTACGCAACCTACTGAATTACATATCACCTTAGCAAGGAATGTATTCCCTGTCAATAATTGTCCACAAAAAAAACAATTTGAAGCCAATACGCTTAACTTAAGAACAATCCGACTGGCAAATAATGCCTGTATTGCCTAGAAAATCGCGAAGTGAAATTCGTCAAAAATCGTTAAGTTAACCGTATTGAATTAGACGCTAAGCCAGCGACACAATACTAGCTCGTTCGTAAGGCAATTTGTTGGTCGGCAAAACCTCGATACTAATTTCCAGCGAATCCAAAGCCGGATTTTGTGCTAGCAGCTTTTCGGTCAAATTCTTATTCAAAATCTCCCATAAATCCGTTTCATTTGGATAATCAACCAAAAAATTGTCTATGCTTTTGTAAATCGGCACAAAGTCGGGATATTCAGCCTGCGTAATTCCTGGCTTGTACTGATACTTGACATCAATGTTCAGGTTATTCAAACCCTGGTGAGCGATCGAATAATTAGGAATCTTGAAATCCCAGGCTTCCCCTAATTTACCATTTGTAGTGCGACTAACGGTACTGCTGCGATCGTAAGGCAATTGGTTCGTCGGCAAAACATTCAAATCAACAGTCACCGAAGAAATTGCTGGATTTTCGGCAAGCACTTTTTCCGTCAAATTTTTGTTAACAATTTCCCAAAAATCAGTTTCGTTAGGATAGTTAACTAAAAAATCATCAACGCTCTTGTAAATCGGCACATAATCGGGATACTGATAATTTTGAATGCCCTCTTTGTACTGATAATTTACAGCAAAATTTAGGTTGTTTAACCCTTGATGGTTAATTGGGTAATTTGCCGCTGTAAAATTCCACTTCTCGGTCAGCTTACCATCGGAAGGAAAGAAAGCAATTCCTATCGGACGCTGTAACTTGCTGTCGGGAGGGACAAAAATAGAACTGTTACTCGACAAAGGATTGCTCGATATTGGCAGCGGTTCCCCAGTTTTGCCATTGTACCGCAAAACTGCACCAACATTGTTAGCATTGGCGCGGTTGTCAAAGCCAACTGCAAACAAATTGCCGATCGGCGAAAATGCCAAACCACCTACATAATTGCTACTGGGGGAAGTATCAGTATAATTGGTAGATAAAACCTTGACCAAATTCCCACTTTTTAAATTGTAGCGCCTGATATCGTTAGCAAAATCGCTCACGTAAAGGTCGCCGTCAGCGGGCCCGATTGCCATGCCCAAAAGACTCACAAATCCCTGACTCCGAGGCGAAGGATCGGGGGAAGCAAAGATACTTGACTGCCCAGTTTGCGGGTTGTAAAGCAGCACCTGGCTGGCGAAACCTGCACTAAAATCAGCTTTGCCATCACGAGCAACACTCCCCTGCGTTGTCACGTACAAATTGCCGTCAGGAGCAAACAGTAAATTGTTCGGCCCATTCAATCCTCCCGCTTGCTGTTTGCCCGTTGCAAATACATCTATAAATTGTCCTGTTTTGCCGTTGTATCTAAGAATTTGATCGGTCAAAAAACTGCTGACATAAAAATTACCGTCGGCACCAAAAGCTAAACCGTAAGGACGAGATAATCCGCCAGTTTCATCAGCAGTAGTGTTCGGATTGTCGCCGACAAACTTATCAATAAATCTGCCACTAACTCCGTCATATCGCAATACGGCAGATGCTGTCGGCTGTCCGGAATTCCCTGGCTTGTCACCGCTGGCAATGTAAATGTCCGGCTTACCGTCGCCGTTGCCATCTGGGCCAAAAAGAATTGTATCTGGACTAGACAAACCGCCGCTGCCCGCTGGGATAAATTCGCTTAGAAGATTGCCCGTACTGCCGTCAAACCGCAGTACATTATTGCCTCTGGTATTGCCAACTAGGAAAGTTCCTTGAGGATTGCTTGGTTGAGTGCGAGTAACTTTGCTGGTGCGGTTATAGGGTAATGTTTGGCTTGGCAAAACGTTCAAGTCGATCTTAATTGCTGCCAAGCTAGAATTTTCGTTGAGGATATTTTGAGTTAATTTTTTGTTGACAATTTCCCAGAAATCTGTCTCATTGGGATACTTGCTTAAAAAGTTATCAATGCTCTTGAGAATTGACAGGGAATCGGGATATTCGTTTGGGGGAATCCCCGGTTTGTACTGGTAATCAACATCGAGATTGAGCTTGTTCAATCCTTGGTGATTAATTGCGTAGTTTTTCAAGGAAAAGTTGCCATTTTCTTTTGGTTGACCGGCACGACTGCGGAAAACTGTAGTTGCTCGTTCGTAGGGCAATCTGTTCGTTGGCAAAACTTCGATTTGGATGGTAACATCGGTCAGTGCCGGATTTTCGTCTAGCACTTTTTGACTGAGATTTTTGTTGATATTTTCCCAGGTGTCCGTTTCGTTGGGGTAGTTAACTAGGAAGCTATCAATACTTTTGTAGATTGGCACAAAATCGGGATATTCATTTTTGGTAATTCCGGGTTTTAAGCCGTAACCAATTTTGATATTGAGGGTGTTTAAACCTTGGTGGTCGATGGTATAATTTGGGAAATTGAAAGCCCATTTTTCTGAAGGTAATAGCGCAGCAGTTCGGGATTGCGATCGCTCTGGAACTATACCAGTATCACCGATAGCAAAATCCATGCCTGTAAGTTCGTCTCTCTGAAGTGGAGTGGAGATATCGGTCTGGGATGTTAGACTGCGATCGACTTTAAGATTGTCGTCTGGTGAGTGCGGGAGCCGGAAGTCGGTGATTTGGTCAAAAAGGTCGTTAGCGAAGCCCTCGTAGAGGATCGCACTACCAGTCGCACCGGCAACCAAATCGGATGTTTGAGTCAAACCATAGCTGGTATCAAATAAAACATTCGTATCCCCGATCGCAATTTGGGTCAATCGATTTAGGCGATCCTCTACGAGGGCTTCGCTAACGAACTTACTGCCAAATAAGTCTGGTATTTCTGCTGAAACACCCGCAATATTTCCCTGAAGAGGTTTTGCTTCAAACAGTCCGGCTGTATTCAACATAAGCTATTATTGGCGAGATTCCCGCGATCGCAGATAAATTTGACTATATTTTACGGTTTTTCAAAGAATAGTCAACCAGTTTGAGATTTGAGATTGGAGATTTACTCGCAGAATTGAATTTGGGATTATGAACTTTGGTGTAATTTTTTTGACCTTCCAATCAGGAGTCTACGTGGCACGGCATCCATTTTTTAGGGGAGTCAAATAGTTTAAGAAGTAGCTGGCATTTGAGAAACATTTAATCTAAAGTCTCTCACCTTTCTCGATCGCAGTTCTGTCAAGTTCTCAAAAAATAGATTGTCCGATGGGAGTGGGCGCGATCGCGGTACGATCGCCACTGGCATTGTTCTAGCCCGCCCCATGCTAAAAATTTATCAATTGTGGAAGCAGCCCAAAAGCCCTCTACAGGAAACACCCCGACTCCGGCCACCTCAACACAGCGATCTGATTGGTTGATTCCGAGCTAAAATGTCTTAAAATATACAATAGGGTGAGCTGTTGCACAGCCCGCATATATTAAAATCAGGCGCTTTGCCTGCAATAATTCTTTAAAATATAGATACAGCACCGCCGATCCCTAACTCTTCCGCGCTCGGCAAGCGTAGGGTTTGGCAGCAGAGAAGACGATCCAAAATGGTCAATTCCAGTAAAGCCCGTGCAGTTGCTTTATTCTCAGGTTTATCAGGTGATTGCAACCAGTTACGAGGAGATTTGAACCGCCGTGCTCCAACGCATCAAACAAGACTTAAAAAATGACCTGATCGCAGGTCTGCTGGTAGTGATACCTTTAGCTACCACCATCTGGCTGACAATTACCGTCGCCAGTTGGGTAATCAATTTTCTTACCAAAATTCCCAAGCAGATTAATCCTTTTGACGGACTCCACCCGATTTTGGTCAACCTGCTAAATCTCTTAGTAGGGCTGGCTGTACCCCTGCTGAGCATTTTAGTCATTGGTTTGATGGCCCGCAACATCTTCGGGAAGTGGCTGCTAGACTTTGGCGAACGCCTGTTACAGGCAATTCCCCTAGCGGGTTCGGTTTACAAAACCTTGAAACAACTGCTGGGAACTATCCTCAAATCTAATGATAAATTTCGCCGGGTGGTGTTGGTAGAGTATCCCCGGCGGGGAATCTGGACTTTGGCATTTGTGACCGGTACGATCGAGAGTAACGACATTCCGTCTCATTTGTCCGGCGAAAGCCCGATCGGCATTTTCATCCCCACCACTCCCAACCCCACCACCGGATGGTACGCTATAGTCCCGGAAGCAGATGTCGTTAATTTGTCAATGTCGATCGAAGATGCCTTTAAAGTGGTGATCTCCGGCGGCATCGTCAACCCCAGCAACTCAGTTGCGGTCACCGCCGACAACCCCCCCGGCAAAACACTCGAACCCTTGCTATCCGAATCAAGATACCAGCCTGTACCAGTCGAAGAAGATTAGACAAGGCTGTAAAAGTCCTTTTAATCTTTTAATCAAATTTTCGGACGGGCTAGAAGCCCATCCCACAAAACAAAAAAATTGTGGGATGGGCTTCTAGCCCGTCCGAATTATTTTTGCAACTCACGTATATTGAACCAACTGGAAGCGCAGAAAGCCTACACTCAGAAACCGGGTTTCTCTGATACATCTTGGGTTTCAAAGCGAAGTATCTCCTAAGAAACTCGATGGGGAGAGGGGGAGAGGGGGGAGAGGGGGAGAAAGAGTTTCTTTCATCCATAACGGGTGGGCAGCCTCCGTGGGACGCTCCTAAGAAACCGGGTTTCTAGCCAGTAAATTTTCCCAATAATAATTGATCCTAGGTATCTAAAACCTGCCCAGAAACAATCGTTACTGAGGGCAGGTTTTTTTGGGAGTTTTTCTGCTAAAGTCCAAGTCTATGCTCTGAACCAGCGCTTAGCAATCTCAACAATTCTGAAATTCCTAAACTCCCAATTTCTATCTAAAAAATATGAAAAAAGCACGCGAAACCTCACGCGAACTCGCACTCCTCGGCATCAGCCAACTGCCGACTAATCCAGAACTCTTAGAAGCTAAGAAACTGCAAGATGTTCTCCTCGCAGCCATCCGCACTCTGACGACAGAAGTTCAAGAATCCCTAGAAGCAGCAGCTTCGGAAGTACAGCGGGGTAGCGACAAACTCCTGGCTAGCGAAATCCGCGCCGCTGATATACAAAGTGCTAGAGCGATGGTGCGCGAAGCACTCGAACTCACCCAAACCGCCATCAACCGTCTCGGTTCATCGATGGAGTTTCCAGAACTGCTTCAGCTTGCCAACCAGCAAGATGTCCGCACCTATGCTTTGCAAATCCTGACGAAAGTCAGCGCCAACCGCGTTCAAATTGACGAATTGCTCTCGGAAGCCCTGGTAGACTGGCAAATCGATCGCCTGCCCAGGATCGATCGAGATATCATGAGAATCGCGATCGCCGAAATCCTCTATCTCGGCTTACCCGAACAAGTCAGCGTCAACGAAGCCGTCCAACTGGCAAAACGCTACAGCGGCGACGAAGGACATCGGTTCATCAACGGAGTCCTCCGCCGAGTCGTCGATAAAATCAATGCAGAAGTTGTAAGTCAGTATCATTGGTCATTGGTCATTGGTCATTGGTCATTGGTCATTGGTCATTGGTCATTGGTCATTGGTCATTGGTCATTGGTCATTGGTCATTGGTCATTGGTTATTGGTCATTCGCGATCGGCAATCCGCAATCCGCAATCCGCTCTACACTAAGGACTGATGGCTAAATGACTAATAACTATTCTCTATTCCCCATTTACTTCTATGGTATTTAATTGGTTTCGTCGCCAGTACAGCGAAAGCGGATCTTCTGAACCAGAAACTCCCCCCGAACAGCCCCAAGATGAGGCGGCAAAATCCGCATCGGTTGAGCCTCAAACAGATGCAGCAGTTGAGGAAACTTCCCCCGCTGTAGCTGAGGATTATCTCAATTGGGCCAAAGCTGCTTACAAAAATATTCAAAAACAGCAAAAACCTGAAACAGAAGTTGCCCAGACAGCATCGGCGGAAGTTCCAGCAGCCGAAACAGAATTTGTAGAAGTTGCAGAAGCCGCACCAACTGTTGCAGAAGTTTCAGAAATTGCACCACCACCGCAGAATGAAAGTACCGATGGTCAAGAACCAGATGCAGCCATCCCAGTAGAGATTCCCGAACCTCTGCCACCATCATCCGAGTCGATCGCGCCTCAACCTGTTACTCAAAAATTAGAAGTTACAGCAGAAAATATAGCAATTGCCCAACCTGCAACTGAGCTTGCAGACACAGAATCGATCGCATCTGAGGACTCTACAGCCGAAGCCCTGCCGTTTTGGGCCCGAGCTGGGGCCGATCGCATGGATCGCATCGAACGCCTCAAGGAAACCGCCCTTGAGGAACCAGAAGTCATCGCCAACGCCGCCGAAAGAGCCGCAATAATCGAAGAAATTCCCGGTTTTGCCTTTGACGAAGGCTTCCTCTGGTCATCTGAAATCCTAGCCAGTCAAGGGCGCCGGCCAGATCAAGTATCCGTCGAGGAAATCAGTTGGCTGCAAAAACTGCGGAAAGGTTTGGAAAGAACTCGCCGCAGCTTAATTAATCGACTAAAGGCGATCGTCGGTCAAGGCCCGCTCAATCAAGACGCCGTAGCTGAAATTGAGACTTTGCTCCTACAAGCCGATGTCGGAGTCGCCGCCACCGACATCATTATCAACCGCCTCCAAGAAAGACTCAAACAAGAAGTCTTGCCGCCAGAACAGGCTCTAGCCTTTCTCAAAAGCATCCTGCGCGACATTCTCGACGCTCCGACAGCCGAAACCGCCGCCGGCAATCCCGCCTACAGCCTGACATTTGCCCCAGAAAAAGACACCTTCAACATCTGGTTAATTGTAGGAGTCAACGGTGCGGGCAAAACTACGACGATCGGCAAACTAGCCCACATCGCCCAAAAATCCGGCTACAAAACCCTGATTGCCGCTGCCGACACTTTCCGCGCCGCCGCCGTCGAACAAGTCAAAGTTTGGGGTTCCCGCAGCGGCGTGGAAATTATTGCCAATCCAGGGAAAAATACCGATCCGGCTGCTGTCGTGTTTGATGCGATCGCCGCCGCCAGCGCCCGAGGCACAGAATTGTTGATCGTAGACACCGCAGGCCGCCTGCAAAACAAAAAAAATCTGATGGACGAATTAAGTAAAATCCGTCGCATTGTAGACAAAAAAGCCCCCGGCGCTACCGTAGAATCTCTACTGGTCTTGGATGCCACCCTAGGTCAAAATGGTTTGCGACAGGCAGAAGTTTTCGCAGAATCGGCAAAATTAAGCGGAGTAGTATTGACAAAACTTGACGGTTCTGCTAAAGGTGGTGTTGCCCTAGCAGTAGTGCAGCAGCTAGGTCTGCCAATCCGGTTTATTGGAGTGGGGGAAAGCATCGAAGATTTGCGCCCGTTTTCTAGTTACGAATTTGTCGAAGCCCTACTCGATTTTAGATTTTAGATTTTAGATTTTAGATTGATGAGGTATCTCTAGCCGTCCCGATTTGGGAAAGCGAATACAGAGCTTCAACATATCAAATCCTTAACCTCAAACTACGATCGCAGGACTTGTGCCGATCGCCACCTGACGGTCTGTGGAAAACTAAATATCTAGAAACAATACCTTAAAACCTTCTGTTATTGCTTGCTTGCGATCGACGAAGCGCCATCAATTGGTGTCAACTTAAGGTCTCAGGTAGTAACGTTTTACTCTCTGAGGCTTAGGCCCGCCGATCGGCCTGGCGCCCCCTTAAAAAGCAGTGTGGTTTTATTGTCATCAGATAAATTAGGTACGTAGTTGGGATGCGAGCCCTCTTTATCTATACGCCTAAAGAGGGCTCGCATCCCAACTACATACCTTGATTAAGTAGTTTCAGAAGGGCTCAAAGTCTCCCTTATTAAGGGGGATTTAGACTCAGCTATAAACGAGATTTCTTGAGGATTTCAGGCTTAAATTCACACCAATGACCTACTGCCCAAACTACTTGCTCCAAAAACAACCGGATTTCTGTTCGTGTGGTGCGTAATTCCTCACTCAATCAATCTCCTTTTAAGATCGAAAATCACCAATCTAAAATGACTGCTGTGCCCTTGCCTCGCCCCTCACCTCAACCTGCTGACCGCCCTACGGGTCGCAATTCCACCGACGCGACGCCAGTATTTGCCCTCAAAGAACTGGTGGCGCGCTTGCACCGATACCAGCACAACGTTCAAGATATGTTGGGCTCGCTGGGATTTGCCCTGCGTAGTTTTAACAATCTCAACCAATTTTTGGAGTTGGTGCCTCTGGTGGCAACTCGCGTTACCGACGCCGACGGGGGAGCTCTGGTGCTCTTCAAACCCAACGGTCAAGTTCGGTTCCAGCAGTTGCACTGTCAGGAAGGACGGCAGTGCCAAGATATGCGGAAAGCGCTGGAAATAGCCACCAGGCAAGCTACAGCAGGTGCGGGCGCGGCTGGTGAATCTTTTTCTCAAACCTCTGGGCAAACTTCTAGTCTTGACTTGCAAGTCGGCCGTTATTTGGGCCCGGATGTTCATTTGTTTGGGGCGCCAATTTTAGTCAAGAATTTGGAACGCGGACGGCTGTTTGTTTTTAGCAGTGACCCACAATATGTTTGGACTCCGGGCCGACAGAAATTAGTTCGGTTGGTGGCGGATCAAACCGCCGTGGCAATCTGCAAAGACGAACTGACGGTGAAGTTGGCCGAAAAAGAACGCCTGGACAGAGAGTTAGAAATTGGGGCGGAAATTCAATTGCGGCTGCAACCCCGCAGTTGTCCCACAATTCCCGGTCTTGATGTGGCCGCGCGCTGCCAAACTGCTAGCAGAGTCGGCGGTGATTATTATGATTTTATTCCCGCTGACTATGACCCGATCGGCAAGGAAAATGAGGGGGAACACCCCCCATCCCTGATTAAAAATCTCAAGTCCAAAATCGACAAGGGTCGCTGGAGCATCGTCATTGGCGATGTGATGGGCAAAGGGGTACCGGCTGGCCTGTTGATGACGATGACGCGGGGTATGCTGCGGGCGGAGGTTTTGAACCGCCATTCGCCTGCGAGAATTTTGCAACATTTAAACCGGGTAATGCACGCGGATTTGGAGAATTCTCACCGTTTTGTGACTCTGTTTTATTCGGAGTACGATCCGAAAACTCGCATTCTGTCTTACAGTAATGCTGCTCACCACCCGCCTTTGCTGTGGCAAGCTGCAACTAATTCGATTGTTCGGCTCGATACTTTGGAGGGAATGTTGATTGGCCTGGATGCTGATTCGCACTACCAAGAAGCCCACGTGCAATTGCAGCCTGGTGATACTATTATTTATTACACAGACGGATTTACTGATGCTGCTAATCAAAGGGGCGATCGCTTTGATGAGGATAACTTGACCGCGGCTTTTCAGTGGGCTTGTCAAAATTATCAGCAGTCTGAGGAAATTCTGGATTATTTGTTCGATCGCGTTCACCAGTTTATCGGCATCGGCAACCGCAATGAAGATGACATGACACTGGTTGTACTTAGGGTAACACCGACCACAGGAGAAAATCACCATGATAGTTAATTTAATGCCGGAAATTATTACTGGATTTACCAGCTCGATTCATTGGCATGACGCCGTTCATTTGTTAGTTGTGAAATCTCATTTGAGTTCGCCTGTGATATTGGGTCAAAGCTACGAGATTTTTACTAATTTCCAGAAAGCTTGGAACAATTTTGTTTCGACTGGTCAGATAGGAGCTTTTTTTATAGGTATTTTCATTGGCTGGTTCATTAAAGGGATTATTCCTTAGAGTTATTCTCTAAGAGGTCGTCAGGAAGGGATTTCAAAGGTTCGCCGTCAGGACTTCAGTCCTTTCTGATGCAGCAGCATAATTTTAATAATTTTGTAGTCTAGAATTCAGTTTTTTAGTGTCAATACAGGTATACAAAGTTTGTAGTAATTACCTTAGTCCTTTCTTGCCGAATTTGGGACGAAGGACTTGCCTTATTTACTGCGAACCGGAGGACTCAAATCCTGAGTGCGAACCGAAGGACTAAAGTCCTTACTACGAAACAGTTTTTAGAGAGTTCTGCAAGAGAGATATAATTTAGTTTTACATTCAGCAATGACCACACAACCGAAAACTTGGAGTCAAAGATTTGAGTCGGCGCTGCACCCAGCGATCGCCCGATTCAATGCTAGTATTGGCTTCGATATAGAACTGATTGAGTATGACTTGACCGGTTCTATCGCTCATGCTAAGATGCTCGCCAAAACTGGGATTATTTCCGCATCAGAAGGCGAACAGCTAGTCAATGGTTTGGAACAAATCCGCCGCGAATACCGCCAAGGTCTTTTTGTGCCGGGAGTTGATGCAGAAGACGTTCACTTTGCTGTAGAAAATCGCCTGACGGATATCGTCGGGGATGCGGGCAAAAAGCTGCACACGGCCCGATCGCGCAATGACCAAGCCGGCACCGATACTCGTTTGTATTTGCGCGATCGCATCGCAGAAATTCGCGAGCAATTGCGGGAATTTCAAGGGGTTTTGCTCGAAATTGCAGAACTCAACGTCGAAACTTTAATCCCCGGTTACACGCACTTACAGCGCGCTCAGCCAATCAGTTTGGCTCATTACTTGTTAGCTTATTTTGAAATGTCCGATCGCGATTGGGAACGCCTTGGCGATGTCTTGAAGCGGGTGAATATTTCGCCTTTGGGTTGCGGCGCGCTGGCGGGGACGACTTTCCCGATCGACCGACACTATAGCGCAGAACTCTTGGAGTTTGACCAGGTTTATGCTAATAGTTTAGATGGAGTGAGCGATCGAGATTTTGCGATCGAATTTCTCGCAGCCGCCAGCTTAATTATGGTACACCTGAGCCGCTTGTCAGAAGAAATGATTTTGTGGTCTTCTCACGAATTTGGATTTATTACGCTCAAAGATAGCTGCGCTACGGGCTCTAGCATCATGCCCCAGAAAAAAAATCCCGACGTGCCGGAGTTGGTGCGGGGCAAGGCGGGGCGGGTTTTCGGTCATTTGCAAGCCTTGCTTGTAGTAGTGAAGGGATTGCCTTTGGCCTACAACAAAGATTTGCAAGAAGATAAAGAAGCTTTGTTTGATACCGTCAAAACTGTACAAGGTTGCTTGGAAGCAATGACGATTTTGCTGCGGGAAGGAATCGCGTTTAACACCAATCGCCTTGCCAGTGCCGTTACAGAAGACTTTTCTAACGCTACAGACGTAGCAGATTATTTGGCTGCTAAGGGCGTTCCCTTCCGGGAATCTTACAACCTTGTGGGCAAAGTTGTGAAAACTTGTCTGTCGGGGGGCAAACTCCTCAAAGATTTGACACTTGAGGAGTGGAAAGACTTGCACCCAGCTTTTGATACAGACATTTATAGCGCGATCGCACCGACTCAAGTGGTCGCTGCTCGCAATAGTTACGGTGGCACCGGATTTGAACAAGTGAGAAAATCACTGATTGCTGCGCGCGATCGGATCGCCTAAACTATCCTCGTTGAATTCTTAGGCAAATTCAGAATGGCTATCTCTCCTTAGAACGATCGTGTTTTGCACTCTCGGTTCTAAGTTGGGCAGATAGCCTGACTATATTACTCTTCAGCAGCAGCCATATCTTTGTCCCGTCCGCCGCCGCTCATGGCGCCCATCCCGCCGCCGTTGCCGCCGTCAAATCGCCTTCTCTTGTTGGAGAACATATCTTGATTTCTCCGCTTGCGAAACTTGCGAGCGTATGCTTGATTTCGTTGTGCCTTCTCTTTCTTGAGATTGCGGCGCTTAGCCATTCTGACCTCACTAATAAACATTGACATTCCCCAAGCTTTCGGCGAGGGGATTCTTCAGGTTAAAACTCTCAGCACTTGCTTGTGACTGAGATTCTGGCTTGGGTGAAGTCACTTGTTTCCGACAGGATTGCTCCAGCGGCTTTAGAGGTGTCTTCTCCCCAAGCGTGAATTCCGGTATACCCTACCGTACTCGATCGATTCTCTTTAATGTAGTTAGGTTTTGTTCAAATTTAGCTTTCCTAAACCGCAACACCGATCGGTGTGACTGCGAACTCAACTAATTGAGTGCGAGTTTTTACGTTGTCTAGTTATACTCAATTTTAGACCGATGACGATTATATCACACCCGGCACTATTACCGATCGACAAGAACAGTCCCTCGACTGAGAGTCTCTTGAGTCGCTCTTCATCAGCGCGCGATCGGGACGCAACATTTTTTACTTGCGAAAATATTCTAAAAACTCTTGACCGAGAAGCGGGGCCGGGGCCCCTAGCTTCAGATATGGGGCCCCGGCCTGTAGCGGCGACCGCCGCCTAGAAACGAGTGCGCGGCCCCGGCCACCGTGATAAAATAGTAGAAGCGATTAAGAATCACCATCTACACGTTGAATCAATCTAGTACGGAGAAATCCCGGCAACCGAGATATCTGGCGCGAGATCCAGAATACTTAAAGGGCAAATAAAGGCAGATTGAGGAGTGTACCTAACTGGCAAAAGTGATGGACTCAAGCAAGCAAAACATACTAAAAGTAAGCCCAATCGCAACATCTTCGGATAGTTGATCTTGAGGGTCTAGAGGGACACTTGAATGTCCCGCTGTCGCCTTTTCTAGGTGGGCAGGAATCCCCGTTGCTTCAGCGCTGGGGAGGTTCAAAAATACCACAAATGACACTAAATCCTGGTGATGTAGCCCCTGTTTTCAGCCTGCCCGACGCTGCCGGCCAACTTGTGGGCCTCGCAGATTTTCGAGGCCGACGAGTTGTACTTTATTTTTATCCTCGGGATAACACCCCCGGCTGTACCAAAGAAGCTTCTGCCTTTCGCGAGTAGCAAAGAAATGGAGTAAATCGGAGTTTCCAGTTTACCCCAGGGATAAAAACCCTGCTACACCAGAATAAGATCCTTGAGATCTACGCTACCTGAGGTCAAAACCCCAATAGAATTCGCTAGTTCTAAGCGGTTTGGCAAATAGAACATTGCCTAGTTTTTGAAGGTGAAACACTATTGCCAGTGACAAGTCTCAGGAGCATTTTCAAAGCAAACATCACCCGAAAGGCGAAGCAGAAATGCAACCAACCAAACAACAGAACTGGGTATTTCAAATCAACGGAGATAAGCAACCGTTAGATATGATTAACCCCGGCAGGTGCCGAGAATTACAAAATCGTGGGAAGCTTGCCAGTTTTCGCAGATTCCCTTATGTCGTAATCCAGCAACAAACTATCGAAAATCCCCAAACAAAGGAATACATCCTCAAGATTGACCCAGGTAGTCAGTGGACAGGGTTTGCCATTCAATGTGGTAATGATATCTTGTTTCGAGCAGAACTAAATCACCGAGGAGAAGCAATCAAATTCGATTTAGTTAAACGGGCATGGTTTAGACGTGGAAGACGTTCGCGCAATTTACGCTATCGCAAGAAACGATTGAATCGTGCCAAGCCAGAGGGTTGGTTAGCTCCATCAATTCGACACAGAGTGCTAACAGTTGAAACTTGGATTAAACGCTTTATGCGGTATTGTCCAATTGCCTGGATCGAAATTGAACAAATTCGGTTTGATACCCAAAAGTTAGCTAATCCAGAAATAGATGGAGTTGAATACCAACAAGGTGAATTACAAGGATACGAAGTGCGTGAATACTTGTTGCAAAAGTGGGGTAGAAAATGCGCTTACTGTGGCACAGAAAACGTACCGCTAGAAGTTGAGCATATTCAATCTAAGTCGAAAGGGGGGAGTAGCCGCATTGGAAATCTAACTCTAGCTTGTCATGTCTGTAATGTCAAAAAAGGTAACTTGGACGTTCGCGATTTCTTGGCAAAATCACCTGACATTTTGAATCAAGTTTTAGAGAATTCCACAAAACCGTTAAAAGATGCGGCTGCGGTCAATTCAACCAGATACGCAATAGTGAAAATGGCTAAATCTATTTGCGAGAACGTGAAATGCTCCTCAGGTGCAAGAACGAAAATGAACCGAGTGCGTCAAGGTCTTGAAAAAACTCACAGCCTTGATGCTGCTTGTGTTGGCGAGTCTGGGGCAAGCATTCGAGTTCTCACCGATCGACCTCTATTGATTACCTGTAAAGGTCATGGCAGCCGCCAATCCATTCGAGTTAATGCTTCTGGATTTCCGGCAGTGAAAAACGCTAAAACTGTTTTTACTCACATTGCAGCAGGTGATGTAGTCAGGTTTACTATCGGCAAAGACCGGAAAAAAGCTCAAGCTGGAACTTATACGGCAAGAGTTAAAACACCTACTCCAAAAGGGTTTGAGGTTTTGATCGATGGCGCAAGAATAAGTCTCTCAACCATGAGCAATGTAGTTTTCGTACATAGGAGTGACGGCTATGGCTATGAGCTTTAATTTGCTCCCGTTGACTCGGAATTACTCCAATAAAACGATTTCTAGCGATCGGACTACGAGTCGCGAAATATTGCAGTGATCGGTGTCAGTACAGACGGGGCAAAATCTCACACCAAGTTTGCAGCTAAATATCAACTGCCTTTTCCCTTGCTGTGCGACTCAAACGCCGAAGTGGCAACCGCCTACGGTTGTTACGGACTCAAAAAATTTATGGGCAAAGAATTTATGGGCATTACTCGATCGACCTTCGCGATCGACCCTAATGGTAGGATTGAAAATGTTTGGCGCAAAGTCAAACCAGAATCTCACGCAGCGGAGATTTTAGGACAGTTGCCGGACATTTTGCCTGAAAGAAGAATATAATAATTCTGACCCCAAATCTGCGAGATAGCAGGTCTAAAATTACTTTCCCCTAAACAAGCTTTTGAGTGTATGCGTAGATTGTGGCAATTTGTACAGACTGTGCTGGGTCTGATTTTTCGACATCCCGTCACTGGTACCGCCGTGATTCCTGTGTTACCTGACGGGCGAATAGTGTTAATTCGACGCCGCGACAACGGTCGCTGGGCACTTCCGGGAGGTATGGTGGATTGGGGAGAGGATATTCCGACAACAGTGCGCCGAGAATTGGCGGAGGAAACAGGACTCGATTTAGTCAAAATTCGTCGCTTGGTGGGCGTTTATTCGGCTGCCGATCGAGATCCTCGCTTGCACTCGATTTGTATCGTGGTGGAAGCAGAGGTGCAGGGCAAGATGCAAGTTCAGGATTCGCTTGAAATCAGCGAGGTGGAGGCTTTTTTGCCGACTGCGCTGCCGGAAGACCAGCTTAGCCATGATAATGGCGAACACTTGCAGAACTATTTTCAAGGCCTGACAACTTTAGCGTAAATTCTCAGGGCATCTACATTTGAGCAACGTTGGGAATTACCTCACCTTAACAAGCTACCTTTTATTAGTAGGGAATTAATTTTTAATGTTTCCATGCTTTAATTTATGATATCTGAACATTAATTTAATAATCTTTTTATTGCTGAATATTAAACCGGATGTACTCACCGTTACGCAATTCTCGGGTCAAACTCTCTTTAGGACACATTTTCTGGCGCGAAGTCGGCAGAGGCCCAAATTTAGTATTTTTGCATGGTTCTTGGGGCGACGGCAGTCAGTGGCTGCGGACGATCGAGCTTTTGAGCCCGGACTTCCAATGCTTCGCACCAGATTTGCTGGGCTTTGGCGACTCGGAACACCCAAATGTTAATTATTCGATCGATCTGGAAGTAGAATGTCTCGCCCAATACCTCGATGCTTTGAACCTGCAAGAGGTTTATTTAATTGGTGACTCTTTGGGCGGCTGGGTGGCTGCTAGCTACGCCATCAAATATCCCGATCGAGTTCAGGGTTTAGTGTTGTTAGCCCCAGAAGGCGTCAAGGCTGGCAACCAGGGGGGGCGGTGGCAGACGGCTAGCTGGCTGATAGCTCAACCTCCGTTGGCATACTGGTTGTTGCGATCGATCTATCCAATTGCTAAGTTGCTGGGGGGTCAAAAGCAGATTGACAGACTGCTAAACTTGAGACAGCAGTTGATGCAGTCCCCAGTTGCCGTGCAGTTGCTGTTCGGGCGGCGGCGGTCTGAAATTATAGCAGAGTTAGTTGATGAGAATTTGGCCTTGCTGAAAGCGCCTGTTTTGGTTTTGCAAGGTTCTGAAGATACCCCCGCAGCTTTGTCTCTGTGTCAATCCTATGCCGCTCTGGCTCCTAATGCCGAACTGGAATCTGTCAGTCCGGGAGACATCAATTTGCCGCAGGAAGTCCCGGATATTGTTGCTCGCTATATTCGCCAGTTTGCCAAATGAATTGGTCATTGGTACACCTTTTAAAAAGGTATGTTGTTGCGCTTGAGCGCTCTTTATATGCAAGAGCGCTTAAGCGCAACAACGTGCCTAATATGCAAGAGCGCTTAAGCGCAACAACGTGCCTAATATGCAAGAGCGCTTAAGCGCAACAACGTGCCTAATAAACATTAACCTGCATAATAGAGCCAGTTGCTGCGTTTAACACTGTGTTGATTGAGGCAGATTTTTTCTGTTCTTATTATTCCCATTCCGATTGATTGCAAAGAATTGGTCGCCGTCAACATTTAACAAACTAATATGAATTAAAAAAAATACAACTGTATGCCCCTGTTCCCAACCTGTACGGAATCAATCATTACCAATTCTTCAACATCAAATCTCAATCAATTGGTCAATCCCCCAATCCCTCAATCTAAAATCTAAAATCTAAAATCTAAAATCCCACGGTTCCCCAAAAAATAGCCTCTGGTGCGTCAATTACCGAGGAAGCCGTATCGGGAAATAGTGCGGTCAGGTATTTCAATAACAAAATGCGATCGCCCCCCGTGACTGCAATTTTGCTATTCGGAAACAACCTCCGCCAATCTTCAATAAAATCCCTAACTCCTGCCACCGCCGCATATACAACCCCGCTTTGAATTGCCCCAGCAGTATCTGTAGCCCAGCGACGCGGCAGATTTTCTGGTAAGCCTACTGAGGGCAATGCAGCGGTTTTTTTCCCTAACGAGGACAACTGCAAACCCAAACCCGGTAAGATGGCACCCCCGACTAAATACCTATTGACATTAGCCCCAGTAAATGTTAGAGCTGTACCAGCATCTATCAGTAAAATTGGCCAACCCAATTGGTTGCCAGCACCCAATAAAGCTAAAGCTCTGTCAATCCCCAGGCTAGGATAGAGTCCCCCGATCGGTAACTGGTCTAAAGTAATAATTCGGACTTCAGGATAACTCTGCCAAATTGCTGTTTGCTGGGGAACTACTGAGGCCAAAACTAAAGGTGGCGGCACTACAGAAAGTGTGTGAGGACTAGACACAGCGGGAGTAGCAGGAAGACCAAGCAGATTTTGAGCTGATATTTGCTCGATCGACCTCATCACCGTTTCCACCAAATATTCCGCTTTTTCTGCCTCACAGAGCCGGGAAACAGCATCAGTTTTGAGATGCTCAGTATCCCATGTTCTCTCCAAAGTTCTGCCCTTAAATAATCCCCAGTGCAACCGCGAATTGCCGATCGCCAAAGCTATTTTAACCAGGCTTTTACCTGTCAATCCAGCGATCGGGTTGTCAGTGCCAGATCCCGGACAAAAATTGTCGGCAATTGAGTTTTTCATGTTCATCGATCGATCGCGCGCAAACATTATCACTAAAGATAGATTTTAGATTAATTTTATTCGCTTAGGGGGACGGTTAACTCTAATTGACATCTGACGAAAAAGATGGCGCGTGCCTCATTAGTATTGTCGGCTCCTTGACCATAATTATTATTTATAAATATTTGTAAAGCAAATAATTGCTATGCTCGGGATATATCATTTATAATGTTTTAATATCGTCCTAAATTCGTGGTAGCGACGATCTGCTGTTGGCGGGGTAAGCAAATGTGTAAACAACCAGAGTCTATCAAAATACTGTACAAGTGCTGAGTAAATATGTCTTTAAAAATACAACAACAAGAAACCCCCTGGCAGAGACTGACTGCGCGGTTGCCTGAATCAGGTAACTGGAATCAAGAAGAAGGTCTTTCGCTGCCGGAAGTAGACCAACAAAAAGCCATCATCGTGCAGATGCAGCAGCAAGTTCAGCTATCAAACTTGCTCAACGAAATTAATAACGAAATTCGCAGCACCCTTGATATAGAACAGATTTTAACATCGGCGTGCCGATTGCTGGGGCAAGCGCTACAGTGCAGCCGCGCGAGTATTTTAGTCAAAGAATCCAATACAGAAAAAACGTTAGTCACGCGGGGAGAGTACAACGCGGGAGACTATCCCATACAACTGGGGATGAAAGTACCGATTACTGACAACCCGCACTTGGCCGCAGTCGTGTCTGGACAAGAGTCGCTAGCATTGACGAAGTTTCTGGATTTTCCGGGGTTAAATGCACAAACCCGAAAAATTGCCGAGACTTTGGAAATTAAGTCAATGCTGGCAGTCGCTACTCGCTATCAAGGTGAAGTGAATGGCATAATTGGCTTGCATCAGTGCGATCGCGAACGGGAATGGACTGATTGGGAACGGCAACTGTTAGAAGGGGTAGCATCGCAATTGGCGATCGCGATCAATCAAGCCAAACTCTACAGCAAAACCCGCCGTCAAGCCGAACGAGAATCTCTGCTGCGACTGATTGGCAACCAAATTCGCAGTACCCTGGATCTGGGAACTATCCTGCAAACAGCGGTGAGAGAAGTCCGCCAATGGTTGCAGTGCGATCGGGTAATTATCTATCAGTTTCAAGATAACTGGCAAGGAACAGTTGTCGTTGAAGATATGACAGTTCCTTGGCCTTCCATTTTAGGAGATATGGGGGAAGATAAGTGTTTTAGGGGAAATTATGCCGATCTTTACCAGCAAGGGCGAGTCAAAGCAATTAATGATATTTTTCAGGCCGGTTTAGAGCCTTGTCACGTTGATTTTTTAGACAGCTTGCAGGTAAAAGCTAATCTGATCGTACCGATTGTTACATCCCAAAGCGCAGACAATTCACTTTCTACAGACATAAATTCTCCTGTAAAATTTCCCGGTAAACTGTGGGGTTTGCTGATTGCTCACGAGTGCGGCGATACGCGAAATTGGCAGCGCCAAGAAATGGAGTTGCTGTCGCAGCTAGCCGACCAAATGGCGATCGCGATTCAGCAAGCAGAACTTTACAGCCAAGTCCGAGAAGCGGCAGTCAAATCTCAAGCTCAAACCCAGCAATTGCAAGCAGCCCTCCAAGAATTGCGATCGGCGCAGCAGCAATTGATTCAAAGCGAAAAAATGTCTGGTTTGGGGCAAATGGTAGCGGGAATTGCTCACGAAATCAACAATGCCAACAATTTCATTCACGCTAACTTGTTTCACGCTCAAGAATATTTTAAAGTCTTAAACGAAGCTCTAGAATTGTGCGGGAATGCCTGCCCAGAAGCAGCGGAGGCAATTGTCAGAATCAATGAAGAACTAGAACTCGATTACGTTCGAGATGACTTTGGCAAACTGCTCAATTCGATGCGGGAAGGCAGCAGCAGGATTAGAGCGATCGTGATGACGCTGCGAAATTTTTCTCGCTTAGATCACGCAGAATTTAAAGCTGTGGATTTGCATGAAGGTTTGGAAAGCAGTTTATTGATGCTGCAAAATAAACTAAAATCAAATATAAAAATTGACAAGCAATACGGAAATCTGCCCCCAGTCAAATGTCATGCCGGTCAAATCAACCAAGTATTTTATAATTTGATTGACAATGCCTTAGATGCGATCGACTCAGCCGACAAACCCGGAGAATTAACAATCCGCAGTTGGCTAAGCGAGCCGGACTGGGTAACAATCTCTGTACGCGATACGGGAAGTGGCATTCCGGCGCAGATTCAAGACAAGATTTTCGATCCGTTTTTTACGACTAAACCTGTGGGGAAAGGTACTGGCTTAGGACTTTCGGTATGCTATCAGGTAATTGTACAAGCTCACGGCGGCCGGATTCGGTGCGTCAGTCAGGTTGGTGAAGGCACTGAGTTGATTGTGGAGTTACCACTTACTAATCAGAAGGGATAAGATTTGTCATATTATTTCCTCCGAGAACTCCCACAATAAAATTCGATCGTTGGCCCCAACGTAACAACACTTCGGAGAGTTTCAGGGCCGCCCTATGAGCGGCTAGAAACCCGGTTTCTACGAGTTTTTTGTTGGGAACGAGAAATATACGAAGAAACCGGGTTTCTGAGGTCGCGGGTGCGTGTATTTTTTTTTAGCTCGATCGGCAAAATCATAATTTTGTCAAGACCCGATCGGTAGATTTGTGCAAAAACTGGCGTGAAGCGAATCTATCGGGTAGGGAATCGCCCAACTCAAACATTAATAACTTTGAAGTTACTTAACAGCATCATAAGAAATTTTATGAAGATTTACAAAAGAAACGTGTCAGAATGGAAACAATAAGGTAATGGATAACAGACAAGGAGGCAGAGTATGGTAGCCCTGACTGAACGAGTCCAACGCAGATTGACGGTGGAAAAGGTCGAAATTGCCTCTGATACAACGGCAATTCGATGCCTGGACTGGGATAGAGACCGTTTTGACATCGAATTCGGGCTCAAAAACGGTACAACTTACAACTCTTTCATCATTCGCGGCGAAAAAACAGCCCTCGTAGATACCTCGCACGAGAAGTTTCGCCAGCAATATATGGACACTCTGAAGGGGGAAATTGACCCGAAAGAGATTGATTATCTAATTATCAGCCACACTGAACCAGACCACAGCGGTTTGGTGAAAGATGTGCTGGCTTTGGCACCCCAGGCGATTGTCGTGGGGGCGAAGGTAGCAATTCAATTTTTAGAAAACCTGATACACCAGCCATTTGAGCGACTTGTAGTCAAAAATGGGGACAAACTAGATTTAGGAAACGGCCACGTTATCGAATTTGTGTCGGCGCCGAATTTGCACTGGCCTGATACTATTTTCAGCTACGACAGCAAAACTCAGGTGATGTTCACCTGCGATGCTTTCGGGATGCACTACTGTTCTGACAGTACCTATGATGACGATTTAGCGGCGGTTGAGGAGGATTATCACTTTTATTATGAGTGTTTGATGGCTCCAAATGCTCGATCGGTACTGAGTGCAATGAAGCGGATGGCCGAGTTGGGAGAAATCGGTACGGTGGCAACCGGTCACGGGCCGCTGCTCAGGTACAATGTGGTGGAACTTACCGGACGTTACAAAAAGTGGAGCCAAGAACAAGCTAAGGCAGAAACCACTGTAGCGGTATTTTACACTTCTGATTACGGATTTAGCGATCGCCTCGCCCAAGCCATTGCCCACGGGATTACCAAAACCGGTGTCGCCGTAGAAATGATGGACTTGAAAACCGCCGAATTGCAGGAAGTGCGGGAACTTGTCGGTAGCGCTGCGGGGATTGTGATTTGTTCGCCACCGAGTAATGGCGCTGCTGCGGAGAATGCCGAAGCTGCTATTAACACAATTTTAGTTGCAGCTAACAACAAACAATCCTTCGGTTTGTGCGAATCCGGCGGTGGCGATGACGCATCGATTTATCCGCTGCGAAACAAGTTCAAAGAGTTGGGTTTGAAAGAAGCATTTCCCAACATTTTGATTAAAGAAGCGCCGACGGAAGCGATTTATCAAGTTTGCGACGAAGCCGGTACCGACTTGGGACAGTGGCTGTCGCGGGACAAGGCTGTCAAACAGATGAAATCCCTGGATAGCGATGTTGATAAAGCTTTGGGACGCATCAGCGGCGGATTGTACATTATTACTGCTCAAAAAGGCGAGGTTAGCAGTGCGATGTTGGCTTCTTGGGTGACGCAAGCCAGCTTTAAACCGCTGGGTTTAACTATAGCAGTTGCGAAGGATCGGGCGATCGAATCGATGATGCACGCGGGTGATAAGTTTGTACTCAACGTGCTGGAAGAAGGCAATTATCAAAGCTTGATGAAGCACTTTTTGAAGCGTTTTGCCCCAGGTGCCGATCGATTTGCCGGAGTTAAAACTCAACCTGCTACCAACGGTTCTCCGATTTTGACCGATGCTTTGGCCTACATGGAATGCGAAGTGGTCAGCAGGATGGAACTTTCGGATCATCATATCGTATATGCTACGGTCGATAGCGGCCGCGTCTCCAATCCCGAAGCACTGCCGGCAGTTCACCACCGCAAAGTCGGCAATCACTATTAGTCAGTTGACAGTTGACAGTTGACAGTTGACAGTTGACGGTTGTCAGTTGTCAGTTGACTGTTGAGTGTTGTCAAAAGCAAGAGAGAAATTAAACCCTCGAGTTTTTTGTCTTTCTTGTCTGAGTCAACACACTCCAAAGGTATTAGTAAGGTGCGTCAGCCGAAGTTTTATTCGAGTTAATCATCAACTATCTGCTGACGCACCCTACATTTAAACACAGGACGATGCTACTGTATTTCTTCCTTTCTCCCTCTGCGTCCTCTGCGTCCTCTGCGGTTAATAAAAAAAATCTCATTCACAAAATCAACAGTTTCCCCCTTGCAAACTTAATATAGATAGGTGCAATTAATGACTAATACTTTGACTCCTAGACTCGCATCTAATACCAAACCCCGCGACGTGCAGTTTGTCCCAATTGCCACAGATACCGCAGCAGTGCGATCGCGCACTTGGGACAGACTAAAATTTGAAGTAGAATATTCCCTGCAAAGGGGGACAACAGCCAACAGCTATCTCATTCAAGCTGACAAAACTGCTTTGTTCGACCCGCCGGGAGAATCTTTCACCCAAAATTATCTGGAATCTTTGCAGAAACGGGTGGACTTGAAAATGCTGGATTACATAATTTTGGGGCATTTCAATGCTAACAGATCCGTCACGATCAAAGCTTTGTTAGAATTGGCTCCACAAGTAGCTTTTGTTTGTACGAATCCGGCGGCTATTGGTTTGCGATCGGCTTTTCCCGAACAAGAGTTAAACATTATGATCGTTCGGGGTGAAGAAACTCTTGATTTAGGTAAAGGTCACAAATTAAAATTCCTGGCGACTCCGACTCCGCGCTGGCCTGATGAACTTTGCACCTACGATCCGCAAACTCGAATCGTGTTCACTGACAAATTTTTTGGTTCTCACGTTTGCGGCGATCAAGTATTTGATGAAGGCTGGAGCGTTTACAGCGAAGATCGGCGCTATTATTACGATTCCCTGCACGCATCTCAGGCGAAACAAGTGCTGACAGCAATGGATAAATTAGCTGATTTGCCAACAGCATTTTACGCTCCCGGTCACGGGCCGATCGTCCGTTACGGCCTCCACGAATTGAGCAATTTGTATCGGGAATGGAGCCAACAACAAAATTCAAAAGACTTGACAGTTGCTTTGATTTATGCTTCGGCTTACGGCAATACTGCTACTTTGGCGCAGGCGATCGCCAAAGGGATTACGAAGGCCGGTGTTGCTGTAGAAAGCATCAATTGCGAATTTGCCGAACCGGGAGAAATTCAAGAGGCGATCGAGAAATGTGCCGGATTTATCATCGGTACTCCGACGCTAGCCGGACACGCACCGACGCAAATTCAAACGGCTTTGGGAATTGTGTTGTCTACAGCAACTAAAAGCAAATTAGCGGGGGTTTTCGGTTCTTTTGGCTGGAGTGGCGAGGCGATCGACTTAGTGGAAGGAAAATTAAAAGATGCTGGCTATCGGATTGGATTTGAGCCGATTCGAGCCAAGTTTAAGCCGACGGCTGCGACGATTCACGAGTGCAAAGAAGCGGGAACGGATTTTGCTCAAGCCTTGATTAAGTCGCAAAAATTGCGGGCGCCGAAACCGCAGTTGACTGGTGGGAGCGATCGCACGGAACAAGCTGTAGGAAGATTGGTAGGTTCCCTGTGTGTACTGTCGGCGCGGCGCGGGGATGTCACGAGTGCGATGTTGGCTTCGTGGGTGTCGCAAGCCACGTTTAGCCCTCCGGGTTTGACGATTGCGGTGGCTAAAGATCGATCGATCGAAGCTTTGATGTACGCCGGAGATAAATTTGTGCTCAACATCTTAGCAGAAGGGCGACAGTTGCGGAAGTATTTCATGAAAAACTTTGCTCCGGGAGAAGACAGATTTGCCGGAGTTGAAACAACAGAAGCTAGCAACGGCTGTCCAGTTTTGACTGATGCTTTAGCTTATCTCGAATGCGAAGTGATCGGTCGGATGGAATGCGGGGATCACTGGGTGGTTTATGCGGCGGTTGAAAGCGGTCATTTGTTGAAAAATGACGGGGTGACAGCCGTGCACTACCGGAAATCGGGGAGTCATTATTAAGCTGCATAGGTACGTTGTTGCGCTTCAGCGCGCTCTTTCCTAAGATCCGGAAAGAGCGCTGAAGCGCAACAACATACCTTAGCCAGCCTTTTGGTAGTTTTATATATGCTATCCTGACAATTAAACCGCACCTTACAGCTTTTTACTTCTTCCTTCTACTAAGCCATTTTATTTAGTTCTGCTGCGGTTTGGTTGAGCAGTTCCGTACAAACTTTAACTTGAGCAATGCTAGTAGCAGTTTCTGTTGCTCCTAAATTAACATGGTTCATTGCTGCGAGCACTTGTTCAATTGCGATCGCCTGTTGGTTAGCATTTAGAGCAATTTGTTGATTGTTCAAAAATACCTTGTCTATCGCCTCTGCTACACCAGCAAAAATTTCTGTTGTCCCCCTAGCTTGTGTAATTCCTTGTGCTGCGGTTTTTGAACCTTCATCCGTTACCATCACCGTGTAGCCGATCGCAACTTGAATTTCTTTAGCTAGAACATTAATTTTATCGGCTGATTGTTTACTTTCATCAGCTAGTCGCCGAATTTCTGTCGCGACAACAGCAAAACCCTTGCCGTTTTCCCCAGCACGGACTGCTTCCACAGCAGCATTAAGAGCTAACATATTTGTTTGGTTAGCGAGATCGGCTACCAGGTCAGAAATCCCACTAATTTTAACAGTATTTTCGTTCAAGTATGTAATCTGTTTGGCGATCGCGTCTACTTTTTCTTGCAGAGTTACTATTCCCTTCATCGTCTTTTCTACAGATTGATTTCCAGACTCAGCTAGGGTTAGTGCTTGATGCGACGAGACTGCCGATGCTTCTGCTTGCTTGGCCGACAAAGACGATGCAACACTTAACTCGTTCATCGTCGCAGTAGTTTGATTCACAGCATTAGCTTGCTGAGATATCGTGTATTCTTGTCGCTCGACTGCGGCAGTAATTTCCATGGAAGAAGAAGCAATCTTCTTGACAGATTGCACTATGGGGTTAACAATATCGCGGCTGACGATCGCAGTCAAGATTACTGCGGACAACAAAGCAAAACTCAGAGTACAGACTAGCAAAACTGTCAAACCCTGAATATTGGCTTCAATTTCCTGATGTTTTGTTTCGCCAACTTTTCGCTGGAGTTGGATTAGTTCTGAAAAAGCCTCAACTGTTTCGGCACCAAAAGGAGTTGTCGTAGCTGCGCGATACTCTGCTGCTTCCTTAAGTTTACCTGCTTGCTGCAACTCAAACCACTTAGGTCTGGCCGCAATATACCTGTGATAAGCATCTTGCAGCTTATGGAAAGCAACTTGCTCTTCTGCGGTGAGTTCGCCTTTGGCATATTCTCGCAGGTTATCGTCAATTATTTTGTATAATTGTGGCTCTTCGGTCAAAATGTCCGATCGCTTGGATGGTAAAACTAGAAACTGTGGGAAGCCGTAACGCAGCTTCCACAAAGCTGACTCTGAGTTGGCTAGAGCCACCGTCCCCTTAACTTGATATGCGTACATTTTCTCCGCATCTTGTGCTAATTCAACAGTATTCCGCCAACCCACAAATCCGACTACTGCGAGTAAAGCCGTCAAAGCTCCAAAGCTAGCCAACAATTTAGCCCGAATTCCTAAGTTCATTATTTTTGCTAATTTGCAATAGAGTATTTCCTAGCAGCGCTATTAATAGCAGTTATGGACGCACCAACATTCAATAGACTTGCATGGCATTCATTAGCTCGCTTTTCTTTGAACGATCTGCGTTCATCTGCGTCGATCTGCCTTACATCTGCGGTTGACTGATATGTTAACCGCAGATACAATTCCAGTCTAGTCAACTACTGTTTCAATTGTGGCGATCGCAATCCAGGATATTTTTGGGTCAATTATGGACGCAAGAACGCCACAGATTGGCTCTTCCCACATTGGGCGCCCTCGGTTTTTACTTGTTTTTATAGAGCTATTAAGCTATAAATTATACTTTTATACCGCGTGTTAAGTAATGAAAAACTTTTTTAAAGGCATAATTTATTACTGTAAGGATGGATTATTCTCAGTAATTATACTGTGTGAGCCTATTCCTAAGCGGGTGCGGAATGTGCGATCTCAAGCATGGCAATTTGCCATACCACAAAGTGCTTGTATAGCAGATTAGTGCATCCAGAATTCTTCGTCAAAAACGTTTTTGTGTACATTCCAGCAAAGTTCGATCGCCCGTTGCGACCTTAGCTAGCTAGAATATCCAATTTGTATTCAAACCAATAACTTGCTCATCCTTACTTTTCCTCAGCAGTCTTGGACGGCCAGAGATAGATAGCGCCAGAAATTAAAGTTAAACCCACAGAAACCCAAAACGCAATTAATGCCGGAACGTTCCAGTCTTCGGAGAGGGGAGCGATTAAAAGTGCGATCGCCACAATCTGACTCACCGTCTTCAACTTGCCCCAAATATTAGCTCCCGAAATCGTAGTTTTATTAACACGCCACCCCGCAATTGTCAACTCCCGCCCCAAAATTAAAAACACTGCCCAAGCCGGGACTTTACCCAACTCAATCAATACTAAAAGCGGTGCGAGTACCAACAATTTATCCACCAAAGGGTCGAGAAACTTACCCAAATCGGTAATTTGGTTCAGCTTTCTAGCCAAATACCCGTCCAGCCAATCAGTAGCCGCCGCTACCACAAAAATCGCGGTACAAATCCAACGGCTTTGCGCGCTTGGGTCGTACAAACCGTAGAGCAGAAACGGCACTCCCAATAAGCGAGAAAAAGTAATCAAATTAGGCAAATTCATAAGACAGTTAATAGTTGACAGTTGACAGTTGACAGTTGACAGTTGACAGTTGACAGTTGACAGTTGACAGTTGTAGGGGCAGTGCCCCCGTGCCTGCCCTCTTAGTTGATAGTTGACAGTTGATATCAAATCCGATTGCATTGTCATATATTTATCTCTATCTTTTCTCTCTGCGCCCTCTGCGCTCTCTGTGGTTAAATCATTCCGACCGATACAACCGGAAACGATATGACAGTGGATCTGGGAGAGTTGTAGGGGCAGTGCCCCCGTGCCTGCCCTCTTATGACAGTTGACAGTTGATATATAGCAATCCTCGCATCATTTGCATAATTTTTGTAGGTTCTTGAATAACCCGGTTGCCTCCATAGATAAGGGGTAGGCACGGGGGCGCTACCCCTACAACTCTTCATGAATCGTTTAGGATTGCTATAGTTGACAGTTGACCGAAATAAGAAAGATAAAGGAATAGAAAAAAATTAAGGGCAAGCTTGTAAAAAGCTTGCCCTTAATTTAGCATTTTTTGGTAGCTGTTTAACTTTGAGCAAAACAGCTTTTAACTTAATATTCATCTAATCGAAGCTCACAAAAAACAACCCAAAACAACCGATCGACTAAATCAATTAACACGCACCGTGTTTATTCAATACAACCCAAATAGTTTTGCAAATCAGGCTGATGTCGTAGACAACAGACCACTTGCGCTGATAGTCTAGATCCATGTGCACAATATCGTCAAAGTCTTTAACTCCAGAGCGTCCGTTGACTTGCCACTCCCCAGTCAGACCGGGTTTGACATTTAAACGCTGCCAGTGAAAGTCCTCGTAGCCTGCGACCTCATCGGGAGTTGGCGGTCGAGTTCCCACCAAACTCATGTCCCCGACTAGCACGTTCCAGAATTGAGGCAACTCGTCCAAGCTCGTGCACCGCAAAAAGCGACCGATGGGGGTAATTCGCGGGTCATTATCATTCTTGAAAATGTGACCCTTGGCTTGGTTGGTAACTAGGTGTTTGAGATTTTCTGCACCTACAACCATCGATCGAAATTTCCAGATTCTGAAATGCCGTCCTTTGAAGCCACAGCGAACCTGACTGTACAGCAGCGGGCCCCGACTGTCCAAAAGCATCACTAGCGCTACCGGCACGGCTAACGCCACAGCAATTGCCAGTCCTAACAACGAGCCCAAAATATCGATCGACCGCTTGACCTTACTTGTTACGGATCGGTGAAGTGGCTGTTTTGATACACAAACTCTGTAAGTAGGTTTCGGAATAAATAACGAAAGCATTTCTGATAACACTGATAATTTAGAAGCACCCATCACAAATTTCATCTGATTAGTCTCAAGATTTAACAAGATGATCTCACGTCTATCTTATGAGACTCTCCCGATCGCGAGAAGAGGAACTCCAGGGCTTTGCACAATCTTTAAAAAGCTGCTACTCTTTTATAAAGTTTGTGTGTATTTATTTTAAAAATGTATAAATTTTAGGTAAAATTAACTAGATTCAACAAAAAAAGTGAGTTTTTGAGCGCCACAAACCCGGTTTTTATAAGCAATATTCGGGAAGAAAGGGATAATTCGCCTCAGAAAACCGGTTTTTTGCAGTTTACCAGAAAGAATCGGTTGAAAGCCCGCCCGCCTTCGAGAGAGAAATTAAAATCAGACTATTCATTACTCCAATCCTCGGACTTAAGGGTAGAGTTCGCTCTCCTTCGGTCAACTGTCAACTGTCAACTGTTGAACGATCGATATCCGTGGGAATATCCCAAGCAATTGTTAGTGGCTCCAACAATTTTTGCTGGCTGCTAGAGGCAAGTTTGCCTAAATATTCGCGAACAACAGAGGCGTGTTCCACATTCAAACGATAACCCCGCGAAACATCTTCAAAGAAAAGCGGCTCCGCCAAAATTGCTTGCCAATCCGGATTTTGCCTCGACTCCTCGGCTAGCAGCATGAAATCTTCCTCCTCTGGCAAAAGCCCCGCCGGCAATCTTCCTTCCAAAATCCCCAGAATTCGGGGCTCGCAGGTGCGGGTGTTCACGCCCTGGCGTTCGAGCAACTGCAAAATTTCCTCAAAGCTCAGAGTTTTCTTACCCAAAACCTGCATTAATTCCCACAGCAGAAAAAAGTCGCTGTACTGTTGCTGTCGCACATCCAAAATTTGAGGATAGAGAGCTAAACTTGCCAACCCGCAGGCAACTTGACCGCTTTTTTTTGAAGAGTTTGTGCTTTGAAATACGGAATTTGAGGCGAAATTGTAAATTTCCGAAATATCTCGATCGCTCTCCAATTCGCGATCTTGAACCACGATCGCATTCGGCAGCTTTTGCCGCAACCAGCGGGCGATCGCAGGCCAACCACCCATGCCCCCAGTACAAATCGCCTGATTGATTCGGGCAGGCGACATTCCCGCACGGCTGAGCAAAGCATTCAATTCACGATTCAACTGCTGTACAAAAGGCACTAAAACTAAACTTTCCAAATCTCGACGCTTCACATCCCAATGCTGCTGGTCAATATCAAAAACACAACTTTCTTGATGTTGCAAAATAACTTTCAAATGCCTTGCAGCCTCTAACAATTGCAGACCAAAATCTGAACCTTGCAACCGCTGCTGCAATTGATAGCGACTCGGCAAATCTGGATGCCCTGGACGCGGCAAATCGATCGACATTCCCCAAGTTTCATTCTTAGCCAACAACTGACAAATAATATCTTGATCGAAAGCATTGCCAGCCGCATCAAAACTTTGGCAAGTAAAATCAGCACGAGTTAAATTTTGAAGATTTTCCTGCAACTCAACTACAGCTAATTCCACCGTGGCAGCCCCCGCATTCACAATCAAAGTTCCCCCGCTAAAAGAGGAAGCATTGACAGTTAGCGGTGCAGCTTCTGCAAGGGAGCTTTCAATAGTATCCATTGCCGCAGATTGCACTCCTGTGGCATTTTTTATAGGAGTTACAGCAGCAACCAAAGTGGCGATCGCATCGGGAACCACAAAAATTTGCGCGCCCGAAGCCACCAGATCCGCGCCCAAAACAGCCTCCCGCAGGTTAAACCCATAGGCCTGAGACCAGCTTGCTGGAGTCCCCAAAATCACGCCCTGCAAGTCTTGCAGCGCCGCATCCAGAATTTCTGGCGTCAGTCCCGAAGCTTTACAGATTAAATGGGAAATTGGCAATAGAGCAGAATTCGCCTCCGGGCTGGCAGAATCCAAAACTTCCGGCGATGTGCGAAATTTTTTCCCCTGGTGCTTTCGATTCAAAGTAGCCAGCAGCGCCCGCACAGCGTGCAGCGGTAGGGCGATCGACACAGCCAGATCGGATGACCACTGCAACAGCGGTTCGTACATCCCACCAGTTGCCCGCTGATAAGGAATGCCCACCTTTAAAGGCAATTTAAAATTTTGCAATAAAAATTCTCCCGCACGCAAATCCAACTGCGGGGATCCCACTGACTTGACTGTCACCTGCGGGCCGCTGGTGGCGGTTGGGGCTGTTTCCTCGATCGCCGCGACTGAGGGAATCCGAAAGCTCGCGCTGGCTGCGGAAACCTCAGCCTGGGCTGTTTCCCAGTAAATTGGGTGCAACTGGCCGCTGGCGCGATCGAGCAAAGCCGCCGACAGCCCGCTGGAACCAAAATCAAGGCCCAAATACCAGAGAGAATTCGGGCGTTTTTGGGATTGAGAGGATGAAGGGGCGATCGCACCTGGAACAGAATGTAGCGCTGACTCTTGCTGCTGCCCAACAGCAAACTCTCTAGATTCGGTTATCTCCTCAACAACCCCGGCTTTACTCTGTCTGGAAATTAGGTTTTTTTTTTGACTTTTTGGAGGATTTGACGGCAGTTCCTCGGTTTCCGGAGTTTGGGCCACTTCTGGATCGGTATCCTTCAAACTCGCCAAAATCTCGTCTAGCGTCAAATTCGATTCATCTTCACCAGCAAACAAATCATCCTCAAGTTCATCCTCCAAAACAAAGGGTTCATCTTCAGATGAAAGTTCCAACTCATCGGAGAACAAATCCTCCAGCGATCCGAGTTCTTCCTCCGCCGCTTCCGCAAAGGGATTGTCTGCACCGTCGTCAGGGGAACTCCCCAATAAATCCAAGTTGTTAGAAGCACTTGAAGTCGATCGCCTTGGAGCATTATTATCCGAACCCTCGAGATTGTAGAGGTCTGCCTCCAACAGTTCCATCGTACTCACATCCAACTTGAGAGCTCGATCCAGGTCATCTTCTAATGCCTCAACCGGCAGCAAATCCTCCTCCGGCGAAGCTTGGATGTAAACATCGTTGAGCCCTTGGGACGAGCTTCCAAAATCTCCAGTTTGAACATCACGGGCACTGGGTACACGGGTGTTCCTGGGTTGGTTCGAGCTAATTCGATCGCCCGCGCTCGCAGTCGGGGGCCCCTGCTCAGGACGCGGCCCCGGCACAGCAGCAGTGTCGAAATGCTCGCCTAGGTTTTGAGCCATTTCTAGATTTTCTCGATCGTCCAACTCAAGTTGAGGCTCGATCGAACTTAAGGCTGACGGTGCTGAAACTTCAGCTACTGTTGTAACTTGCGGTTCAAATAAATCTTCAGTATCTAAAGTTAGAGCCTCTACAGAATTACCGATTGCAAATTCTGAATCTTCATCTGCTAGAACATCTTCCAGCGATTCGCCTTCATCCAGTAGATTTGCAAACAAATCTTCCGCAGAATTTAGGGGTTCTGTAGTTTCACGCTCTGCCACTGATGGAGATAGTACCGCTTCTGTCGCGGCAGCACTTTCCGTATTTTCGATCGTGAAATCTTCCAGTTCTAATTCTAGTTCTGCGACTGTTTCTCCCGCGAACAAACTAGCGTACAAATCCTCAACATTTTCGTCATTTTCTGCTAAGAAATTTTCCGAATCAGCACCCGAAAAGCGAGTTGGCTGTGGAGGGATTTCCGGTGAAGAACCGAACAAATTATCTTCCAAATCCGGGAGCGAGAGAGGAGTTTCAATGCGATCGCGATCGCGCCTCAACTTTCCGAATTGCGAAGAAATTTCTGTCCCGGCGTAGGGCAATCTGTCTTGTTCTGGGAGTTCGCCACTGCGCTCTTCACTTTCGGCATCGGCTGATGAGTGGATCTTGGTATTTGAGAAGCCGCCAGTAGCAACAGAGCGATCGGATGCGGTTGGGGAACCTGTTTGGACATTTGCCAGGGCGATCGGCTGCTGCACGTAGGAAGAGGCTTCTCGTCCCAACTGTGCGACCAAGTGATTAACAAAAGTCGCGAACATTGCCTCGCTCTGCTGGCTCAAACCATGCATATTTTCAAGTCCTTGGGACAAGGAAGCTTGATAGCTTTGCAGATTTGCTTCCAAAGCCTCGAACACGATACCCATCGTAGAATCGAGCCTCATCAGCAGACTGTCAGCACTAGCTTGGAACCGTTGCATTTGCTCCAATCTCTGAGCCGGTGTTAGCAGCGGGAGTTCTTCTGAGGTTTGTGCGCTGAAAGCCGATTGCTGCGATTGTGCAGCAGTGCTTGGTAATAATTGATTTTCTAGGCTACCAAAAATTTGGGATAAATCGCGATCCAAGGTTTCTTCCAAGCGCCCCGTCAGTACCTGCAAGAATTCAGAAATGATTTGCTGTTGGTTTGCTTGTTGCTGAGCTAGGGATTGTTGTTGCTGCCGTTTTGCTTCTAGCTGTTTGATTTCTTGAATGAGGGCTTGTTGCTCTTGTCGCAGAGCTACTATTTCTTCTTGGAGCGGCCCCGTCAAACCCGATCGCAGGTTGGTGATTTCCTCAGTGACGGCAAGCATAATTTGCTCTGTTGCTGAGGGGCGATCGACCCTCGGGGGCATTTTGGGTACTGGAACTGGTTCCGGGCGGACAGTTGGGCTGGCGGGCCCCTTGCGGGCAGCTACCTTTGACTCTGAGGAAACCAGATAAGTGCGAACTCGCTCTAAAAGTTGGCGCTGGTGGACAGTATCGATCGAACCCGTCCAAGGCAAGCGGGGTGCGGGCTTGCTGAGTACCTCATCAATCTCAGCAATCAGTGCTTGAATTTTATACTTCTGAGAATTCAAGGGCGGAACCTCTGGGAATGCGGCTAGAGAGAAATTTTAATTGAAAAAAGATTGAAATCAGGCGGCAGCTATGCCAATAGATAGAATCATCTGAATGCGAGTCGGTCAATAATTGACTAATATTTGCTGACAACTTTGAATTAACCTTTTGCTTTTGCCTGCTGTTGACTTCTATTGCCTTGACATCCACCCACTTTTTTGATGAGCGGGGATTCCCAATCGTCACCGATCGGGTTTCTGCTTCATAGCACCCGCCCTAACAGACTTGCTCTGTTCGGGTCTTACGGTCGCTCCACAGACTGCAACGGCTAGCCCAGCCGCCAAAATATTTTTTGCAGCGTTAATATCGCGATCGTGGTTTATCCCACACTTAGGACATTCCCATTCTCGAACATTCAACGGCAATTTTTCAACAATGTGACCGCAGTTTCCACAGCGTTTAGAACTAGGAAACCAGCGGTCTATTTTTACAAACTCTCGCCCATACCACTCGCACTTGTAACTTAGTTGGCGAATCAACTCACCCCAACTAGCGTCACTAATAGCAAGAGCTAATTTATGGTTTTTCACCATATTCTTGATAGCTAAATCCTCAACTACAATCGTTTGGTTTTCACGAATAATTTGAGTTGTCAGCTTGTGCAAGAAGTCTTTGCGAATATCGACTATTTGTGAGTGGACTCTAGCCACTTCCAACTGTGCCTTGTATCGATTGTTACTTCCTTTTTGCTTTTTGGCTAGGGCTTTTTGCTTTCTTTTTAATTTTTTGCGAAGTTTTTTGAATTGTTTGGGATTAGCTATCTTGTCGCCATTACTGGTGGTAATCAGGCTAGCGATCCCTACATCCAATCCGATAGTTTTATCGGTTTTAGGAAGCGGTTTAATCGTATAGTCATTTACGAGTATGGAGACATACCAACGTCCAGCGGGTGTTAGTTTTACGGTAACAGTAGACGGGATGCACCCTTCGGGAATTTGCTGGCTCCAGCGAATAGGTAACGGATCGTTACACTTTGCGAGAAACAGTTGGCCATTTTTCCAACGGAAAGCTGATCTAGTAAATTCAGCGCTACCGCCGCTGTGCTTTTTCTTGAAATTAGGATATTTAGCTCGTCCTCCAAAGAAGTTGGTAAAAGCTGTTTGAAGGTGTCTAAGTCCTTGTTGAAGGGGTACACAACTAACTTCGTTCAGGAAATCAAGCTCTTCTTCTTGTTTCCAATTTGTTAGCATTGAGGAGGTTTCTTTGTATCCAACCCTCTCTTGACGCTCATACCAGGCTTCCGTGCGAGCGGCTAAAGCCTTGTTGTACACTAACCGAGTGCAACCCATTGTCCGTCGCAAGATATTTTCTTGCTCGGTGGTTGGGTAGAATCGGTAGCGGTAGGCTTTTTCCATCTTCACATAGTATCAGGTCTTTTGTAAGGCAATCGATTTGTTTTGTATATTTTTGTAAATCCGTTTTATAAGGACGGGGTTTCTACCCATTTTTCTGATGATAGGTTAGGCGGTACTTCCGCATCAAATGCCCGCTTCTGTTGACTGCAAGCGCTCTCCAATTCTGCGGCTGCTTTCCTTGTTTCCGGACACAGACAGGCGATACCCGAAGACGGATAGCAGCGATCGCCCGAACTGCCACTGCCTCACCCATAACCGCTCGTAAAAACATGGACAAAGCTACCCAAAAGTAGTCAATGTTAGACATCTACGTTAGTAATTTTAGTCCACAGTCCTAAAACTACAGGAATA